>JAGHEC010000264.1 GCA_021159525.1 Deltaproteobacteria bacterium
GAAATCCTTCCCTCTGGACAAGTATCCTGCTACGCTCAGCGAGAGCTTCCTCTTAAACCTGTGAGTGATGCCTAGCTCATAGGAGATCAGTTTCTCTGGCTCCAGCTCCGGGTTAGCCGCATATATCCTTCCCCGGAAGATACCCCTGCGATACAGGTCGTCCAGAATCGGTGCCCGAAATGCGCTTCCGATACATCCCCGAATAGAGGTATTGTCTCCTATTCTGTAAAGAGCAGCCACACGTGGGCTAAGACGCTCCCAGCTCTTGTCTTTATACTCTCGAGATCCAAGAAATCCCGATGAATCCTCGAATTTCCCATCGTAACTCCTCACGTAATCGAAACGCAGACCCGCATCCACGACCATGCGCTGACCTACCAGCAGGTGATCGTTAATGAATAGAGAATAGGTGTGCTGCTTCCCTTCATTGCGAACCACTTTGTCGCTGGGATTGTCCTTCTCAATCAGGTAGTTATCATTTCCATCAACGCTACCATACTTAAAATCAAATCCAGTCGTAATGAGATTCCAAGACAAAATGGGGAAACTCGATTGCAGGCTCCCTCCTGCATCTATCCTATCCACATCTACCTTGTACCACGTGTATTTGCCTTTTCTCAGTCTCTCCCGGTTCCAAAAATAGTCTTCCTTGTTGTAAAACGCCTTAAACAACCATTTCGATGCTCCAATCGACCATTCATACGATAGGCTTGGGGCGTTGGTTTTCCATTTGCGGTATACACCGTCTTCATAGCGGACTTTCTCCCCTTCGCCCCGCTTATCGTCAAAAAACAAGTAACCGAGCGTTACCTTGGACTCGTTGGGAAATTCATAGGTTACCTTAGATTTGAGATGGCTTTCTTCGAGATATCGCGTAACATCATACTTTGTGCGCAGTTCTCTTGGCACTGGGTTATATCCATCGCTGTCAAGATAGTCATAGGAAAGATAATAGCCCAGTTTGTCCGCCTTACCACTAATGGTCCCTCCCGCATCCCATGTGTCAAAGGTTCCGTAAAGACCCCTTGCTTCAAAGCTCACTGGTTTTGGGGTGGGTTTGCGGGTTATGATATTGATGACCCCGCCCATGGCATTGGAGCCATAAAGGGCCGATGTGGGCCCCCTTACAATCTCTATTCGTTCAACATCTTCAGGAAGGAGCAAATCCCAATCGGCCGTCCCCGTATCTGCCTTGTTCATGGGAATACCATCAAACAGGATCAGGGTCCGACCCGGCATCTCCCCCATGCCCCGCAGCACAACGTTGGCACTGTGGGTCAAAAAAGAGGATCGTTTCACATCAATACCGGCATATTTGCGGAGTATGTAGTCTAGCCTAAGCCCGCTGGACTCCTCTATTTGCTCCCTGCTTATCACAGTTACACTGGCCGGAATATCTTTAACCGGCATCCTGTATCTGGTAGCGGTGACCACCACTTTGCCCAGATGAACCGGCTCTTCCTTGTGTGGCGTTTTGTCTTCGCCGGTTTTGTGGATCTCAGCAAATACCCAAGAACCAAGGAAAGCAATACTGCATATCCCCAAGATGAATCCTGCCAAAAATTTTCCTCCAAATCTTCGCATTACTATCCTCCTTTCATTTTTTTGAAATAAAAAAGCCACGCAAACCTTTGCTTCGTGCATTCAAAGGTCTTCGTGGCCTTTTTGTTAGAACTCTATACTTATTTTAGGTAATACCTAAAGCGCTTCTTACGCTTTCTACCTGGGTAATTCTATGCATCATATTTATTAGCTGTTATCTCCCACTTCCTCCCTCAACCTTCTCATCCATTCCGGTATGCTTGCATCTTCTATGCAACAATAGTCCTTAATATATGGTTTAATATCCAGAATGGGGCTGCCGTCCAGGGCCTCCAATCCCTTGGCCACCAGTACATTGCGTTTTCGACAAATGAGTCTCACAGGAGAAAGCAGGATGGAGTTGGGCCTTACCGGGCTGCATGTGGCAAACACGCCCCTTTTGGGCATATCTCTTCTGCCCATTGGGTGGACCTGCAGGGTCCCTTTTCGCGCTTCAGGGACAAGATGGGCCCAGTATAGAACAAAAATATGGGAGAATTCTTCAATGCCTTCCAGCACATCCTGCAGCTCAGGAAAGATCACAAGCTCAGATTCTAAGTCCTTTATTCGCCTGTGATACTCCTTCAATCGTTCCACATATTTTTCCGTAATACGGCCCCCATCATGGGGGAGAGGCAGTGGGTCCTTAAGGGATGTCCTGACATAGCCTACGGGCTTGACCCTCATATCATTGCACCAGTCATTTGGGTAATCACTCATGAATCTCCTTTCACCACCATGGATAGTAATAATACCACCATGGATGCCATAGATAAGGGGGTGGATAATAATAAATCCGTTCCTTTTTTTCCAGAGGCCACAGATGTATATCTTTTATTTCAACAAAGGGATAGGTGTACTCAATCTCACCCAATTCGAGGACCCTTTTGCCTGTGATCTTGCCCCCGATTGTCACCTCTCTGCCCCGCCTGTATATAGCAACATCCAGAAAGCCCTTGTAGAGTGCCAGGAACCTTCCCTTTGACTTGTCCATATCTTTGGGTCGTAATGAAGAGTCAGCAGGTACCTGAAGAACCTCCAACAGTGTCCCTTCCTTACTATTCTTTGAGTCCAGGATAATACCGGACAGTACCACTACCTTTCCTGCATATACATCCGGGTCTTTAATGATCTCATCAAACTCGATTCTTTGAGCTTGCGTTAAAAGCTGCTTTGAGACAACTGTGGCACATCCGGACAGCAACACGCAAAAAAACAACCCAAGACAAACGCCATAAGCCAGGATATTGCATTTTGGTTTCATTGACGATTCCTCCATCGTACAAGAAGAATTTTTTCATTTTTCCTGTGACATATTTTCGCACAGGTATTTGGTTCTGTAAAATATTCTATCCCGAAGTTTTTCCGTTCTTGCCCTTGTTCGTCCTCTTTGGCATTAGGAAAGCAGTGTTTCCACAATGCCTTCCATTTCAGTAGATGCGCGAGGTGCATCAAGAACACCTCCCTCAAGGCAAGCAGCCACGATGTCGCCGTGGTAATGGATTGCCCCAAGTATGGGAACACCGGCATCTTTTAACTTCTCGGAAAGGACAGCCTCCTGCTCGGATGATGCAACCTTGTTGAGAATGGCGCCTCTAAAGGCTGCACCTACAGATCGCGTTAACTCCCTGACTTTGGAGGCCATCTTAACCGATTCAAGAGAGGGCTCAACAACGCAGACCACTGCATCTACACTAGTTTCCACCCCTCGGCCAAAGTGCTCCATACCTGCCTCCATGTCCACAAGCATGACATCATTTGGTCCCAATTCAACCTTTTTAAGAAATTCCCTTGTTACAGCGCCCATAGGACATGCACACCCTTCCAGGGCCTGATGGATCTTGCCTGTTTGGATCAGCTTTAGGCCACCTTTTTCAACAATAAACCCTGGCCGAAGCAGATCTGGTGAGATAAGATCTTGCTGCCATATTGACATCTCGGGCTCATTTTCGCCCCGGGAGAAACGCTCAATCATCTTTGCCTGAACGCTCTTTTTCCCTCCCAGTGAGTCCATCAATGGTTGCGGAGGTCTTTCAAAGCCAAGCATCCAGTAAAGGCTTGTATTGGACTCGTCTGAATCCAGTACCGTGACCTCTTTGCCATATTTTCTAAGAGCATCGGCCATGAGTTTTACGACCTTACTCTTTCCGCCCCGCCTTTGCCACATATGCATATCTTCATAATTTCTGAGTCCTCCTATCTTGTTTCAATGGCTGGCTAAGAAAAACGGCGGGCTACCGATAGCCTGGTATTCCCGCTTCATTTGGCCATAAACAGGCCTTCCAACCAGAAATGTATAAATCTCATCTGCCTTTTTTTCGGGATCAATATTCTCGAACCTCTGTGGGTAAAGAACCTTTCCAATGGCATATGCATCAGCCAGAGCAGTCCCTATATTGGTTGCATACCAGTTGAACGGAAGCAGGGTATAAACCCTCCTCTTCGCGAAGGCATTCAAGGCCCTATAATATGGAGGTCTTTTACGGTAATCCTCCGCCACTAAGCGCAATCCGCCGCTGTCAATGAAGATAATATCAGGGTTCAGCTTGAGGAGCATCTCCTTATCCATAAACACGTGGCTGCCTATGCTGGGTTTGACCTCTTCAGCCACGTTTTTTGCTCCAACCCATTCAAAAGGGATATAGTGCTGTTCTGTACTTTCTATGCCATGAGCGCCTCGATAGCCGATACCGCCCACATAGACCCAGGGCTTCTTGTCGTCAGGAACATCCAAGGTGCGTCTCCGTAAATCCTTCCTCAGGGATTCAATATAATCTACAACCTCATCGGCCCGCTTCTTACGGTTCAGGATCTTCCCGGCAATCCGAAGCGCGTCATAGACCACCTCGTCAAAGGTGGCAAACGCGCCATAATCAAGCACCACTACAGGGACTGCCAGGGTGCGCTGCACCCGGTCAGCAAGTCCCGCCTCCATGTATGTTATAAAGATAACCTCAGGTCTCACCGGGATCAGGGCCTCGAGATCCGGTTTTTTGTTTATGCTGACCGGCCCTCCAGGGCCACAGCGTGGTAATTTATGGAGCCCAGGGTGTGCAATCCAGTAGGGCCGGCCCCCTGGATTTCGCTTTTCCATATCCTCCACGCCCGCAACCTTTGTTTCGGCTTTAAGATACACAATAAGACGCAAGGCGCCCGGACCGATACAAACTATCCTCTCCGGGTCAAAAGGTACTGTTACCTGCCGGCCGGCCATATCGGTAACAGTTATTGAATCACTTGCGGCGCACAGCGAGAAGCTGCCCCAAACCATGAAGAAAACTATTAAGATTCCTACCCTCTTCATCCTTCCCCCTACCTTCAGATGGGCACCACCAAGGTGCGATCCCCGATTCGAATAAGTTTCACCTCAACACCGTAAACCTGGCAAATCGTTTCCGCTGTAAGTTCCTCCTTCCCGGACACCGCGTAAATCCGGCCGTCTTTTAGAAAGAGAAAGCTGTCAGCAAAGCGCAGTGCCATATTCAGGTCGTGGATGGCCACCACGGCAGACAAACTCCTGGCCCTTACAATGCTTTGAATCAGCTCCATCACCTCGAGTTGATTCTTTAGGTCAAGATTGCTGGTCGGCTCATCCAGCAAAAGCACCTGGGGAGATTGCGCAAGGGCTCTCGCAATGACGACCTTTTGTAACTCCCCACCGCTAAGGGTATTTAGGGAACGCATGGCAAGCTTCTCAAGTCCTATCCCTCGAATGATCTCTTCGGCCAGCGCATGATCCTGCATTCCCATAGACCAGCGTATATGGGGTTTTCGTCCCATAAGCACAGATTCAAAGACGGTTAAACCTGTGTCCGGATGGCGCTGCGGCACATACCCCATCATCCTGGCGACCCTCCCCTGATCCATAGAAGAGAGGTCTTCACCATCAACAAAGACCGAGCCCCGATGAGGTTTTAGAATCCGGTTCAGGCACTTGAGCAAGGTGGATTTGCCGGCACCGTTAACGCCGAGCACGCACATAATCTCTCCCTGTTCAATGGAGAAACCTACGTTTGAGAGCACTGGAACGCTATTATAAGAAAACCAGATGCCGGCGACTTTGAGCTTCATCTGTAGCCCCTCACCAGTAGATAAAGAAACATAGGCGCTCCTAAAAACGAGGTAATAACCCCTACCGGCAATGCCCCTGAGCCGATGAGTATGCGTCCAAAGGTGTCCGCCGTAAGGAGCAACAAGGCACCAAGGACTGCTGAAAAGGGGATAAGCAGGCGATGATCATCACCGACCAACTGCCGGGCCATGTGAGGCGCGATGAGCCCCACAAAGGCGATGACGCCATGGAACGCGGTGGTCAGCGCAGATACAAGGGCTGCTGCAACCATGCCCGAAAACCTTATCCTTTCCACCTTCACGCCAAGTCCCTTGGCCGTCTCTTCTCCTAAGCTGAGTACGTTGAGATCCCATCTCAACGCGATCAGGTAAAGGGTGGCGACAAACACAAGGCCTGTGGTGAGCGCGATTTCGCGCCAGTTGGATCGCGCAACATCCCCAAAGGTCCAGAAGACCACCATTGCCAGCTCGGTCTCTGTGGCAAGGTATTGGATAAGGATGGTAGCTGAGGCAAAGAGGGAGGAGAGTGCAACCCCTGCCAAAATGATGGCCTCGGGAGAAAGCCTCCTAAAGGATGCCAGAGCAAGGATCACGAGTGTTGCTGTCATTGCCCCTAAGAAGGCGAAGGCTGTTACAGAAATGGCCTTTGAGCCAAAGACCACTATGGCCGAGGCAGCGCCAAATGCAGCGCCCTGACTGATTCCCAGGGTGGAAGGAGATCCCAAAGGGTTTTTGAGTAATGATTGTATTGAGAGGCCGGAGATGGCAAGCCCTGCCCCACAGACTACCGCCGCAACCACGCGAGGGAGCCTGATACTTGTAATGACTACCCGGGATGTGCCCTGAGCTCCCCCAAAAATGACCGATATAATATCCCTTAACGCAATGTCATAGCTTCCTTGAACAATGGCATATACCCCCACGACAAAAACCATTATCACTAAGCCCACCAAAAGAAGGATCTTCTGGTGAAGCCCTCTTATAAAGTCCCTCGTAATGGCGCCTGCCTCAACCTGCATCTATCATTACCAACGCTTTCTTATTGTCTGAGCATACATTAAAAAAGGTCACGAAGGCATTTTCCATTCAGGAATCAGAGACCTTCGTGGCCTTGGTTATTCGAATATCCGTTTATGAAATGGCCTTGCGGCTCAAACCGGCCGATCTTACTAAAGATAGCTTCTGCTAGTAACAGCTCAATAACCCGGGGCAGGAGGGTTTTTCTGAAGCGACTGCCGGGAGGGCGCCGTCTCTTCGTGACTTATCAGTGGGGGAAGCCGCAGCGCGACGAAGTCGAGAATGCGGAGGGGGCAAGTGTCCCCCGCAGATAAGTCACTGAAGAGACCAGCCCGGAGGCCCGGAGCACAAGAAAAATCTTCCTGCCCCGGTGGTACGGTCGCTGTTATCCCCCCAATTATTGAGCTGATGCTTCTGCTATCGCCTTTTTATTCTCCGGCTTGCGATACAAAGCCTCTCTTGATATCAAGTTCTCGTGTCTTAGTCGGGCTTTGGTTCAAAAAAGATTTTGTGGTCTACGAGGTTCATCATCTTAATGCTACCCTTGATGATCTTTTGGTCCCCAAAGATGCCGACCCGCCGCCAGGAATCTTCATCCTGGGGTTCAACAATGTCAACGGATTCCATTATAAGCTCTTCTTTGTCTCCCTGGATAAGACAAGCATTGGCTTCACACATCACCTATCACTTCCTTTATCCTCTCTACCGCCTGCTGCACAAGGTGCGGTAGAGGCTCTTCTGATGTTCCCAGGATCTCTACCATGTCCTGGCTCAAGGGCAGCAGGATTTTTCTTGCCGGACTGGACATAATAGCCTCGGCCATTTTTGCTGTTACCTCTCCAAGCATTGCATTTGCCCATGTCACGGAAATCGGCCCGACAATCAGGTCTGCCCCAGGCGCGGTATAACAAACAGCACTCTCTCCACTTGCCCCTTTGTTTGCGCCAGCCTTGAGCATACGTGCCGTTGCTATGCCGTTGGTTCCCAGGGCTATGAGTTCCACAGTCTCTGCGAATACCTCTTTTAGGTACTTGACAAAGGTAGCCCCTATGCCGCCTCCTTGGCCATCTATTATGCAAATCCTTTTGCGCACTGACTTATTTCCCGAAATCGCTGAAGGTCTTCACATGAGTTCAAACACAATGCTGACCTCCAGGGGCACAGGCCCGGCAAAAAGGCCTTTGGGAGGCTCGGGAAACGGCGCAGAGTCCATGACTGCCCTAACTGCTGCCTCATTCAGAACCGCATAGCGAGATTTCTCCACAACCCTCACATCGCTAAGCCTACCGTCTGGCTCCAGTATAAACCGCAACCTTACCCGCCCCTCCATGTGTCGTTTCCTTGCCACGATCGGATATTTTTTATGCCGTTCAATCCTCATGCGAACCATGCTCAGATAATTTTCTGCAGAGCCATATGATGGTACGCCTGTGTTTGGTGCCGGTACAACGCTGTCTTGAGTCGGTAGTGGTGAATATGAAAAAATCCTGGGCGCCTCCACCTCAGGCCGTTCAGGCACTCCAATAGGCTCAGTCACCGCCGAAGGCGTGGGGGCTACCTTCGGCATGACCGGTTTAGCGATGACATTTTGCACTGACATGGGACGTATACTCTTTGCACCTGGTACCTTTAAAGCACGCACTTGTCTGGGGTGTCTTGGAGGCACCGGAATAATTCTTCCAATGGGCCTTTGCTCTGAATGCATTTCAAGTTCAATGTATTGCGTCTTTCGGGGATGAAATAAACCTGCCATGTCTGCCAAGATCATTGCATGGACGGCCAGCGATATGATCACTAATCCCCACAAAAGCCAGTTTGGCCTTTCACTGACTTGAGCCCTCACAAACACCCCCAAGGCCTAAAACTCCTTTTCAGTGGCGAGACATAGCCTCTTGGCGCCCGCCGCCTTGGCCACGTCCATGACCGCCACGGCTTTGTTGAGCACCACCCTGCGGTCGGCCTTGATCACCACCAGCCCGTTGTCTGACTTCGCAAGCAATGTCTTCAACCGGTTGAAAACCTCATTTAACGATAACTGCTTATTGGCCAAAAATGTCCTCCCCTGCTCATCAACATACACCCTAATCTCCACCTGGGTCTGTTGCTTAGAGGCCTGAGCTTGGGGCAGCTTGACATCTATCCCTTCGTCCACCATAAAGTTGGTGGTAAGGAGAAAATAGACAAGCAACAGGAATACAATGTCAATCAAGGACGTAAGGGGCGCCTGAACACCATAACGAGGCCTTTTCTTCCGGTGCACTAACATGCATTAACCCTTTCGATTCATTGCAAGGCTCTTGATGAAAATCACGGTTCCATCGCGCAGACGGGCCTCATATCGGTCCACCCGTGATAGCAAATAGCTGTGGCCTACCATTGTAGGAAGAGCGACCGCCAGACCCAGGGCCGTGGTCAGCATCGCCTCCCATATGCCTCCTGCAAGCACCGCAGCATTCACCTTCCCCCCCATCTGCTGGATAACCATAAAGGCCTTGATCAAACCAATTACAGTCCCTAAAAGACCAAGCAGAGGAGCAATGTTGGCAATGGTAGCCAGGGCCTGAAGGTAGCGTGACAAACGGCTTACTTCCTCCTCAATGGCGTGCTCTAATACAGTTTCCAGTGTCTCCCGATCCTGATCCACTACCTCCATGCCTTTGGTGAGCGCCCGGCCCATAGGTGATCGGCTGACCTCTGCCGCCTGCCTTGCCCCCCCCTGATCTCCCTTTTTAAGCATCTCACCCACCCGATCTGCCACCAAGCGGCCCCGTCTGGCCAAAACCGCAAACCTGATAAAACGCTCACAAAAGATCGCAAAGGCAAGTACGGAACAAAATAAAATTGGAATTACTAACACTCCGCCCTTTGAGATAAATCCAATCATCCGGCCCCCCTCAAAATCTCTTTTCGATATCTGCAGTTCCATCGAAATCAAGGTCCTCTTTTTGCATTACCACCTTGCCCGAGGGATCATATACATCCCACAAATCGGGCCTTCCGTCTTTGTTGCGATCTTCTGCGACCCTGGCAACTTGTCCATTGTTGTAGTAATACCAGGTATCCACCTTACCGTCTCCATTGCCGTCTTGCTCGGCCCGGATGGCATTGCCTTTTTGGTCGTAATACCAGGCAAGATTGAGCTTGCCGGAGCCATCCTTCGCCTCTTTGGAAACTACAATATTTCCTCTACGGTCATACTCCTCCATGAGAATGGCTGTGCCTGAGTCCGGATCAAATATCTTCTTCCGTCGCAATGTCCCATCTGAGAAAAATTCACGCTCTTTGAGCCTGCCTTGTTTGTCAAACACGTCGATTACCTTGCTCCATTTCGGGTCATCAAGCCTTATCTGGGTCTCAAATCCGCCATCCCCATCATTATCCAAAAGGCTCCGAATTTGCCTGCCATTGGCATACTGAAGGCTGGCATCCATCTTGCCGTCATAATTGCGGTCCTGCCCGGCGCGAACCAGTTTCCCATTCTCATAAAATTGCCTGCCGTCAATCTTCCCGTCATGATTTGTGTCTATCAAGACCTTGGCCATCCGCCCTTGTTTGTCAAAAATAATGGTTTGTTCCGATTGACCATCACCATTTTGGTCAATAGTCTGCATAACCGGTTTTCCATATTTAAATTTTGTAAATACCACCTTCCCGCAATCAAATTCTTTGACGCTCAAAATCTTGCCATTAATAAAACGGGTAAGACGGATAGGCTTGCGGGTATTTTCGTCAACCTTTCGTACAAGGGCTGGCTGGCCATGCCTATCAAATTCAGTGAATTTATCCATTTTGCCATTGTGATCCGTGTCCTCTTGCATTGACAAGACCTTCCCCTTGCCCATGTGTATCGTAACATCAAATTTTCCATCTCCATTCGTGTCTCGTTTCTCAGAAACAACCTTTCCATTCTCAAAGATGCTCAAAATGTCCGGCTTTCCGTTTCCATCCCGGTCCTGTTCCTGCTTCAGTATTTGGTTGTGGCCGTAGATACGAACAGTCTCCAGCCTTCCGTCACCGTCCAGATCATGCCGGCTCTTTACCACATGCCCATCCATGTCATATTCTAATACCTGGTCCGCCTTGCCGTCCCCATTGAGGTCTGATTCCTGCTTGAATGGGACCCCGTCGCGAAAGCGCTGCCATACATTAATGTGCCCATCTCCAGTCGTATCACGCATGATAAGCCGCAGCCTTCCCTGGTCATACTCATAAATCCTATCAAAATGCCCGTTTCCTGTTGTGTCGCGCTGCCATTTGAGAGGTTTGCCATGTGTGTCAAAGGTCAGGATCGCAATTGGATTGCCTTTTGGGTTTACCTTTTCCTGTCGGACGGGTTTGCCCTGTTTCAAGACATTTATTTCGTCTATATGTCCATCGTAATCTGTATCTCGCTCCAAGCGAATGACAACCCCATTTTTGTAATATTGGAAGGTGTCCATCTTTCCATCGCCGTTGGAGTCAACTTCGAGGACTTTCAACCGGCCCTTGGCCCCAAGGTGTGCAATCTGATCCACCTTCCCGTCTCCATCCAGGTCCCGGGGCTCCACGCGATCTTGTGCTTGTACCGGGCTCAGTCCAAACCCAAGTCTACCCCCTAAAAGGAGGGATGCCACTGCGAAGATCCAAGCCAGCAAAAAAAGGCTCTTAGGATGTTTTAGGGTATTCATTGCTTGAGAAACAAAAAGGCCACGAAACCCGGCGATTTACCCACCAAGGCCTTCGTGGCCCTAAAATCCAAAGTATTATTCGACCTATAAGACTATATCCACACCTTCATGGTGCCGATTAACTCCGCACTCATATATAACGGAGCCCTGGATTTCTGTCAACATCCTTTTCTCTTCGTCTCTCTGGCGGGCCTGTCCGGCTGCCGACAAGGCCCCCGGGGGTTCTGTCACTTCACTACCCCAAAAAATTCACTTGATCTCCAATACGTTGATATTGCAAACCGCCTTTACATATCTTCTGATTATAACGGATTTGGGGGACATCGCTAACCCTTTGATTTTACGTGTTCGATTCATAAGGGTAAATATGGTTTTGGGGTTGATTATAAAAACAACCACCGTTGCTGCAAATAATGTAGGTTACGCTGATAACC
>JAGHEC010000150.1 GCA_021159525.1 Deltaproteobacteria bacterium
AGGCGAGAGAAATCTGCAACAGGATCGAGATCAGACAGGCCTTATGCCAACCCCCAGGATTTGGTTTGATTTTATCCTCATAATGTGAAAAATAGGTTCCCTGCAAGCAGAAGTCCCATGGGAACCTGCATGCGGGCTGACCAAAGGAAAATGGAGGAAATATATGGCTTATGAAGACAGCATAACCGGGCAAATTCTTGCCTCGCATCTTGTGAAGGGCCGTCTGACCCTGGGTGAAGAGATCGGCATTCGCATCGATCAGACCCTAACCCAGGATGCCACCGGGACCCTCGTCTATCTGGAATTTATGTCCCTGAGAGTGGATCGCGTTCGGACCGGTCGTTCCATCTCATACGTGGACCACAACACCCTTCAAACCGGCTTTGAGAACGCGGATGATCATCGTTTTCTGCAGAGCGCGGCGAGCCGCTACGGAGTTTATTTTTCCCGGCCCGGAAACGGTATCTGCCACCAGGTCCATCTGGAACGGTTTGGTATTTCCGGGCAGACCCTCCTGGGTTCGGACAGCCATACGCCCACTTCGGGGGGTCTGGGTATGCTGGCCATGGGGGCAGGCGGCCTGGATGTGGCCCTGGCCATGGCCGGGGCCCCTTTTTATATGAGGGTCCCGAAGGTTACGTTGGTTCGGTTGACCGGAAAACTCCCGCCGTGGGTTGGCGCGAAGGACGTGATCCTTCACCTTTTGGGCAAACTCGGGGTGAAGGGGGGCCTGGGCAGAGTCATGGAGTATGGCGGTCCCGGGGTGGGATTTCTCAGTGTGCCGGAGCGGGCCACTATCACCAATATGGGAGCTGAATTGGGGGCATGGACATCCCTGTTTCCTTCTGATGAGACTACCCGCCGCTTTCTTAAGGCCCAGGGCCGGGAGGGGGACTGGCTTCCTGTGACAGCACGGGAGGGGGCCGACTATGACGAAGTCATTGAGATAGATCTGTCAACCCTGGAACCTCTAACCGCATGCCCTTCCAGCCCGGATGCGGTGAGACCGATCCGGGAATTGTCCCATGTAAAGGTGGATCAGGTGGCTATTGGAAGTTGCACCAATTCCTCTTACAGGGATCTTAAAACCGCGGCCATGCTACTGAAAGGGAGGCGTGTCCACCCGGATGTGAGCCTGGTGATATCCCCCGGATCCCGACAGGCCCTTGCCATGCTGGCGCAGGACGGCGGACTGGCCCATATGATCGAGGCCGGGGCGCGCATCCTGGAGGTGGCTTGTGGCCCCTGCATCGGGATGGGCCAGGCCCCGCCGTCAGGGGGGGTGAGCCTGCGGACCTTTAACCGTAATTTCCCGGGAAGGAGCGGGACCCCGGACGCCAGGGTGTATCTGTGTGGTCCTCAGGCGGCAGTGGCCGCTTCACTGACCGGCCGGCTGACAGATCCGCGAGAGTTGGGCGATCCTCCTGGTGTTGCAGAACCGGATGCCTTTCTGGTAGATGATTCCATGATCTTACCCCCGCCTGATGAAGGGGGCGGCGTAACGGTTCGCATGGGTCCCAACATCAAACCCCTTCCCAACCTGGAGCCGCTCCCTGATGAAATAAAGATGGCCCTCCTGCTCAAGGTCGGGGACAACATCACTACCGATGACATCCTTCCGGGCGGCGCCAAGGTACTCCCCCTCCGCTCAAATCTTCCTGCCATACCCCAGCATGTCTATGCCCTGAAGGCCCCTGGATTTGCTGCGAAGGCCGGGCAGGCTGAAGCCGTGGCTATTTTGGGGGGCGAGAACTACGGCCAGGGCTCCAGCCGGGAGCATGCGGCCCTGGCGCCGCGATACTTAGGGGTCCGGGCCGTGCTGGCAAAGTCCTTTGCAAGGCTCCATCTGGCCAATCTCATCAATTTCGGGATCCTGCCCCTGATGGTGGAGAAGCAGGCCTATGACCGGATGGAAGAAGGCGAGACCATTGCGCTCGCAGGGCTGCATCATACGGTCGAGACCTTGGATCGCGTAGAGGTCAAATGTGAAAAAATGGGTTTTGTCTTTGAGGCAGGACTCAACCTCTCCGGGCGGGAGCGGAATATCATCCTGGCCGGGGGCCGTCTCAACTACGAACGCGCCCGCCTTTCAAAAAGGGTAACCGTTCACGGGCTCTTGAGATCTCCCTGATATACTGATATGAGAAAATCGCATCAGCTCAATAATCACCGGGATAACAGCGACCGTACCACCGGGGCAGGAGGATTTTTCTTGTGCCATAGAACCATTGACCGGTATGGGAGATTTGAAATTTGGTCTTGACATAGGACAAGGAGATTCGATTGAAAACAGGAGAAAGGATCCAATGGGATCAGCAAGGAAGGCCGGTTGTCCCGGATGTGCCGGAGATAGGCTTTATTGAGGGGGATGGCACGGGACCCGATATCTGGGCCGCTTCGAGGCCTGTTCTGGATGCGGCTGTGGAATGTGCTTATGGGGGGAATAGGGCCATCGTGTGGCGGGAGGTCCTGGCAGGTGAAAAGGCCCAAAGACAACTCGGGGGCAGGAATTTTCTGCCGGATGCAAGCATCAAGGCTATCGCCCGTTACGGGGTGGCCATCAAAGGACCTCTGACCACCCCGGTCGGTGGCGGGTTTCGGTCCCTTAACGTGGCCCTGCGGCAAAGGCTGGACTTGTATGCCTGCGTGAGGCCGGTCAAGCACATTGCCGGGGTGCCGGCCCCTGTGGTTCATCCGGAGAAGATGCATATCGTGATTTTCCGCGAGAACACCGAGGATGTGTATGCAGGGGTGGAATGGCCGGCACCCCGGCAATGTGCTTGACCGGCCTCACGC
>JAGHEC010000064.1 GCA_021159525.1 Deltaproteobacteria bacterium
AACAAGGCAATGGCGGGCAGGCTTGCCCCTTTGGCATTCCCGCATTCGTCGAGCTGCGGCTTCCCCCACTGATAAGTCACAAAGAGACGGCGCCCTCCCGGCAGTCGCGTCAGAAAAACCCTTCTGCCCCCATTTATGGAGCTGTTACATCCCTTCCAAGGGGTATAGGCCCGAGCCGTCTTGCCGGCACATGATTGAAAATTACATCGTCTTGCCGCGGGAGTCAAAGCCGGTACTACCCTTTCTCAACACTTAAATCTGCAATTCCCTTTTCTTTCGATACCGGCCGATGCAGGCAATTATCAGCCTGTTCGCACGGGGATTTTCTTGATACCCTCTCGTGCAGCAGCCGGCTTGGCAAGCTTTACAGTCAGAACACCATCCTTAAAAGACGCATCCACACCATCTGATTCCACCTCGTAAGGCAGATAAAAGCTTCTTTGAAAATACCCGTAAGAACGCTCCAGAGTATAATAGCGTCTTCCCTTTTTCTCTTCCTGTTCCTTCTTTTCTCCGCGAATAGTTATCCTGTCATCGGATACGGAAACCTCTATGTCGTCCCTATCCACTCCCGGCAACTCCGCTGTTATTCTTATCTCTTCATCGGTTTCATCCATATCCACACGTGGCCAGTCGGAGCCGAAGATTCCGCCTGCCAATCCCCACGGGCTCCGCCTCTCCGGGAGAGGCGCGCGGAAAGTTCTGAAAAAATCCTCAAAGAGGCGGTCCGTAGCTTTTCGAAGCTCCAGGAAAGGCTGCTCCCACATATCGGCTTGATATTCTATAGGCCTGTCAACATCCACGGGCAGTCGAGTTTGTTTTCTTTTTTTGGGTATCAACTCCTTTACTTTTTCCGAAAGTGTTTTCACCTCCCGGGTGAGCTCTTGAGCAGCTTCACGCGTTTCTTCCCCTGCTCCCTTGAGCTTCTCTTTGACTTTATTTGTGAGTTCCGCAACATCCTCCTTTAAATTATCGACAGCTTCTTTTATTTCCTTGCTCGCTTCATCGAGCCTCTCCTTCGCTTTTTCAGATACAGTCATGATGTTATCGCTCCCTTAGGATAAAAGGATTTCAGGCAGCCTTCCTTTTTCGGGGAAAGCTTAATCCACGGAGCGGCTTCCTGAATAAGCAGCTTGATTCCCTCATCAGCAAGTCGCTCCGAGAATCTGCATTTGACTGGCTTTCCCCTTTTGCTTGAATGGTTGCCAAGGCAATTGTCCTTAAAAAACTTTGATGCAAGCCTCTTCATTAGGCACTCTTAACGGTTATCTTGCGAGGCATTGCCTGTTCAACCTTAGGAAGGTTTAAGCGAAGCACACCATCCTTCAGTTCAGCATTGATTTTCGTCTGATCAATAACCTGGGATAGGGTGAACTGCCTGTAGTATTTGCCGGTACGGTACTCCCGGATCACATCCATTTCAGTGGCCCCTTCAGGGGCTTTAACATCACCATCCAGGGTCAGGACGTTCTCATGGAGATCAATGTTTAAATCTCCCGCTTTTACGCCCGGCATATCGGCCAGCAGGGTAATTTCTTTATCGGTTTCAAAAATATCCACTGCCGGCGTAAAGGCCACCCCCGGCCTTGTCTGCTCGGCCGGTGTGGTCACTTCGGCTTTCTCTTTAACCTGAAGGGCTTTGCTTTCTGTGTCAGCCATATTCAATCCCTCCTTTCCCGTACATTTTTATTAAGAAGCCTTAACGGCAATCTGCTTGGGTTTAGCCGCTTCAGCTTTGGGAAGAGTAACGGTGAGGACGCCATCCGTACAGCGCGCCTCAACCTTTGCGGCATCTATTTGAGCAGGCAAACTGACAATCCGGCTGAATTTGCCTGCCTCCCTTTCCCTTCGGTGGTACCGGGCCTTCTCGTCTTCAACAGGAACCTTTCTCTCACCGGAAATAGAGAGTGTATCGCCCGCAACGGAGATTTCCAAATCATTAGCGTTGAGACCGGGCAGCTCAGCGCGAACAAAGTAATTGTCCTTGTCCTCGGTGATATTCATCAGAGGAAACACGCCGGCTACGGGCTCTCTCCACAGGCTTCTTGTGATACCTTCGGTAAGCCGGTCCATCTGTCTTCTCATACGCTCCAGTTCTTCAAACGCACTTGTCCAGCCCCGTGTGGGCCAATCAGTAGTTCTTCTCCATAACATGATACATCCCTCCTTTCATTGTTGTTTCGTTTGGAATGAAAAAGCCCTAAAAACAGCATCCTAAAATCTGGAACAAGGGATTTTGCTCAACTATTTTCAGAGCTTTTCAGAAGGTCCGCCGATCGCGCCTATTCCTGACAAACAAATAAACATGAATTCAAGGCTGTCAAGATAACATGCAAAAATTTTTACACTTATTTTCCTGCATATAGGGATCGCTGGACTATTGAAACCGCGTTTCAACATCTTGCCGAATACTTGAATTCTGAATTCCGAAGTTAACACGTGCCCATCCACAAATAGATTTTGGGCACGAGCGGGTTTCCATGAAAAACAAACCACACGTCTCAACAGCGAGAATACTCGCGGAGAGAAGGGGATAGAAGTACTACCTTAAAAGGGCTGGCATTTGATCCTTAAACAGCCTCCGGAAAAAACTCTGAGGCTGTTTTGAATTGCGGAAATGAAAAGCTCGAGCAAAATAGACAGATGGTTCCTCCTACATCGCATTTTGTAATTCAAAAATTCCCGCTCCAAAGGTGCGGAATGTGCGTTCTAGACGTCCCCCGGTCCACCTCCCGTCCCCAGGTCCACATGCGACCTCATGCTCAGACATCCCCTCATGCTCAGCCTGCAAGAGCCGATCACGGAGGCGTTTTCGATGGCCTAAGTAGCGCGGAGTGTCTTCAGACAGTTTTTCTCGGAAATTCAGTTTGTTTGAATAGACGGTGCACGCAACAGATATTCCTACGGCCGCCGCCAACGGTCGAATTCGCTGGGCAACAGTTGAAGGATCTGTTTGCCGGTCATGCTGTAAAGGTCATAGGTAAGGTCCAGTTGTTGGACCACGTCGATGAACCGGTAAAGGGTGCCGGGGGCGTTTTTCATCAGAGAGCCGCGCTTTGGCTTTTGCGCTCTATTGTCGAAATAAAGCGCATAGGCGGCCTCCAGGATGCCTCTATTGGTTATTAGGTTTTGCCGTGTTGCCAGTTCATGATGGAACTTGCTTTCTGTTGGCGATGGGGTGCTCAGCATAAGTTTGCTGAATTCTTCACCCCAGCCATAAACGGTATAGACAAGATAAGCTCCTCCCAAAAGGTGCCTATGGCCGTAAGGGTAGCCCGGCTCAAGGATATGACGGTAATCCCGGCCCGGTTTTCTCAATCCTCTGGGCCCAGGGGGGCAGACCTGATCGAAATAGAAGAGGGACAGCCAGCTCCAGAGACCCACATCTGTTTCGATGCTGTCCAGTTTGAGCCCGGAAAAGACCTTGTCCAAATACCTGGCTGCATCCAGTCTGGTCCCGAATGTCATTTCTTCGATCTCGGGGCTGCCTTGCACGGGGGCCGATTTGTCGGGGGCGGTCAGAAGGTGACGAGGGGGTTCTGCAACAGCGCCGGATCGGAGCGTTGCAAGATAGGGCCTAAACTCATTGATTCCTTTCTCCGTGAGCCTGCGCACCTTCATGAGGCGTCTACCTGCCCTCCTGTAAGGATTTATTGAACTTTCCCAGCAGGTTGTATTTAACGGCAAAGGCCTCTACAGCGTCCTCGATCCAGCGCTCCCTCTCTGCCTTTTCAGTTTGGGGCGGAGGACGCATCCCCGGCAGATCGCTGGCCAGCCTCAGCCAGAGCGTCGGCCAGTCATCATCGTTGCATTCGGGATCCGTGTGGTCGTCCTGGATCAGGATACGCGTCAAGATTTGCCTCACCACCTCCGGATAGACCAAAGACAGAAAACGATAGTCCGCGCCTGCAATAAACGAGATTTCCTCGGCCCCTGCGTTGAGCCTCAGGGTTGGCCAGTCTCCTTCCAAATCGAGTTCCCAAATCTTGTTCCCTAAATCATCGAATTCCACATGCAGCAGGGTCTGTCTGTCCGCAGGCTGGTCGTCCACGCTTTGCGGCCGGATCTTGTCAACCGAGCCAAGGATCCTACCATGTCTGTCTGACGTATCCACGACCTTGATCCGAAAAAGCGGGATGGCTGATCTTGATAGCCTTGTCAACCGCATGTCCTCTGGAATTCGCATCTTCTCCAGGGTCCCAAAATCGAATCGCTGATAACCCGATCTGTGGTAAGCCTCCACGTAGATATGGGCCTTGCCAGGCAGATCCAGTCTGTCCAAATGGAGTCGGATGTCAAATGTCCTCATCCCCGCACGATCGCGCCTCACATCGATCTCGACATTGCATCGGGGAATCTTCTGCCTCCCGGTATAGTTCAGCTTCCTTATCATGGTGCAGCCTGCCTATGGGTAGATCTTTATCCTCAGATCCCTGTTGATGTCGAATCCAGTGACCTGAAGCTTGAAATCAGGGTCCTTGATCTCGATTTTTATGGCGTTTCTCTGGTTGAGGAGGATATCGGCGCCCTGGGTAATTACCTTCATGGGCGGTTTTGCCAAGTCAAAGTCAAGAGGCGTATATTTCTTGAACGGATTACCGGTCCTGACCTCGTAGGCTGCCCACACGGCGATATATCGAGGAAGCGAGCGGGCCTTTGCATGGCGGCTCAGACGGAATCCGCCTTTGACGCGATGTAGCTGAAGACGGTTCGCGTTACCTGTCCCGAAACCGGAGACAGCTCCGTGTGTTGTGTCCCCTCCCTCGGCCGCATCCTTTTGGATGCCTTCTTTGCCCTTTAGGCCCTTTCCGGGCAATGAGAAGAGATGCCGCAACAGATGTTCGTCCCGGCCCTTCTGCGGACGGGTCAGGATCTTGACAATTTCCCGAGGGCTCGATTTGATGAAGTCCAGGGTGGAAGGCCCCAATTTGTACGTTGTCTTGAACTTCTTGGAGTTGCGTTCCCAGTCCGTGTGGGCCGGATTTTCCGCATCGCCCAGAAACGTGGCAAGATCGGGTTCGGTGATCGATACAAGCGCCCGCATCCCTTTCTGCTTGAGGGATGTCACCTCGGGGATGGTAATTCCTTGTCGGATAAAGTGATCTTCAGGCCGATCGAGCCGGTCATCCTTTTCGACAAAAACCGAAAAACCGGTAGGTATGAAAGAATTGCTCTCTTGGTACTGGATCGTCAGAGGCAGGTAAAACGCCAATCGTTTGTTCGCGGTCAGGTCATGTCTTGCCCTGGCAAGCTGCTCTTTTGTGAACAACTCCTCCCTCAATTTGGGAGCGCGGCCCTTTTCAGGCCGGCTCAGGCGAATGAAGGAACCTTCCGTTTGGTTGATTGCCCATCGACTCAACTCCAATAGGGCTCGGAATTCTTCCTGGTTCTTTATCTCCTCTCTGCCCACTATTTCATCCAAAGTGGATGCGTCAACTCGAACATTTCGGTCGGATGATTGCACCTCGACGATCAAGTCTCCGGAAAGGAGTGGGAAAAAATGGTGCTTGATGATGGAAATCAGGCAGGCGTCCGGCCGGATTTCCGGATCAGGATAAGGGATGACGATGCTCAGGCCCGGCTCTTTACCGCGTCTGATGCCGTAGATTTCAGAAAACTCCTCAAGGAAGGCGGCTTCCTCGACGGGCAAGACCAGTCCGTCTTCAAGAAGCCCAAAATAACCATATGGAGCATACCGGGTTCCATCCATTTGATGGATTTTGAGGACGCATTGACCCATCAGGAGGCTGCGGCCGTCATCTTGCCGTACGGTCAGCCCAAAAAACGTATTGATGCGGGAGGCGGCTTGAAAAACAGTCTTGCCGAGCCCCCACCTCCCAAGATCAGTCCGCTCTTTGCGCGTCCTCCCGATATTACGCCAAAAATAATAAAAATCATTCCTTTTTTCGTTTTCATCCAGGTCGTCGAATTGGTAGATGTCGCCTTGGAGCCCCCGCGTACCGAAATCCTCGATCAAGATAGGATCAGGCGCCTCGGCAGGAAACGGAACGTTCTGCAGGCCCGAGTGCTTGGCCTCAAGATGCATCCCGAGGCCGGACAGGTAACGGCCCTTGATCTTTTCCGCAGCCTTTTCGCTCCCGGAATTGAAGCTGAACCGCACAGTCACCGGGCCTATTCCAACCGAGGCATCCAGGGAATTCTGAATCGCTTCCCGCACCAACGCATCGCTGATACTGGCGATCGCCTCTGTGTTGAAAAACTCGCCTTCAATCGGGTCCACATTCATCTCACCACGGTGCATCTCGCGAAACCGCCATGCGGGAATACGGGACCGATTCGATCTTGTCTTCTTGAAAAACATCTTTGCTAAACTGGTTGTTCTCCTGAGTTCGTGCTTTCACAACAATTCCAAGAAACAAGACCCAGCTTCCATCTGACTGGAATAACGGGGTTTTGGTTAGGTGAGACCATTTCGAATCCTCCTGCCCACCAAGGGCGAAAGAAGAAAGTAGGGTCAATGGTGGCTAACGGCTATTTTGTACGCCCGAGCCCTGGTTGAGTCAAGGGAAACAGGCGCCTGCATGCCGGATACCCGATGCTGGTTGGCGCGTGGCGGAGATTCCGTCTTCAGCAGGAATGCTGGATGGCTTCTGTCTTCCGTCCTCCGACCTCCCTGCCTCGTTGAGCCGCGCCCCATCCGGGGTGTTCAAGCGGAGCGACCTCCGATCCCCGACGCATGCCTCCTGATCCCGTCCCTTTCACGCTCTCGCCTTCTTATTATGTAACGGTTCACGGATGATTTTTGGTCAAATTTCGGATTGTCCGCCTCACGTAACAGCTCAATAACCCGGGGCAGGAGGGTTTTTCTGACGCGACTGCCGGGAGGGCGCCGTCTCTTCTTCGCTCGCTTCGCCCGACTCAGACCCCATCCTTCGGATGGGTCCCCGGTTTGT
>JAGHEC010000104.1 GCA_021159525.1 Deltaproteobacteria bacterium
AACAAGGCAATGGCGGGCAGGCTTGCCCCTTTGGCATTCCCGACTTCGTCGAGCTGCGGCTTCCCCCACTGATAAGTCACAAAGAGACGGCGCCCTCCCGGCAGTCGCGTCAGAAAAACCCTTCTGCCCCCATTTATTGAGCTGTTACGGCCGATGCCTGGTGGAGCCGGGGATCGGTAGAGGCGGCTTGTACTGATGAAATATCAGCGATTGATCTATGAAGCCGTCAGAGGCATCTGGCAGCCGCGCCTGTGAACGCGCAGGTCCGGCGCGTAAGCCGCAGTTTTTAGTGAGGAGGCGCCTTTGGCATCCACCGCGTACGAAACCATCATCCTAGACAATCTGTCACAGGCCTTTGAACGGTCCACCCCGGACCTTGAGAGATCCACAGGAGGGATTTGGAAGGACGGGGCGCTCACATTCAGGGCCTTCGGGCAGATGTGTTGCGTTGGGCCGGACAGAGTAACCCTGTCGGGAGTCCGGAGTGCAGACCCGAGGGCCGTTCTTGTCTCTCTGTATGTACGATGCGCCGGCACTGAGCCCATTCAGGCAATGCCCTTTCAGGCCTTCCGGGACCTTCCAGGAAGTATGCCTTATCACGGGGCATTCAGCGCCAACAGCGAACAGGTGCTCATTCCCCATGTTTCGCGGATCAAGGAAGCGGGCCGGAGCATTACAAAAAAATTTGACGGGGCTGACGGAAACATGGGTGATGTCTCAATGATCCTCTATCCCCTTCCCAAGATTGCGCTATGCTACATCTGTTATCTGCCAGACGAGGAATTTCCCGCGGGCATCACCATCCTTTTTTCTGCCAATGCGCAATCGTTCATGCCCCTGGACGGCCTGGCGGATCTAGCCGAATATACATCAAAGGAGATCATTCACATTGTCGGCGGATAAAACCCGGCAAGAAAGGAGGCCTTCCTACGCCACCTTCATGGTCCTGCTGTGGTGTCTGGCAGCGGGCATCTACTTCATGGGGCTGGACAGCTACCCGCTCCTGGATCCGGACGAAGGCCGCTATGCAGAGATCCCCAGGGAGATGATAGAGACGGGCGATTTTATCACCCCGCATCTCAATTATGTTCCGTATTTTGAAAAGCCGCCTCTCTTTTACTGGTGCACGGCCGGGGCCATGATGCTATTTGGCCAAAATGAGTGGACCGTGCGCATTGTCCCTGCCCTGACAGGTCTGCTGACGGTAATTCTGATCACGGTCTTCGGCAATCGCCTGTTTGGCATGGACGTGGGCCTCATGGCGGGCTGGGTCTACCTGACCAGCGTGGTTCCGCTGATACTGGCGCGTATTCCAATCATCGACGGTCTGTTCAGCCTTCTCCTCACCGCGGCCTGGATGACATGGTGGTTTGGGTACAGGGCCCCGGCAGGCCCGTCCAAAAACCGATGGATGATGGGGGCATGGGCGTTACTGGGCCTCGCGGTACTAACCAAAGGCCCTGCGGCCGTTGCCCTGACAGGGTTGATCGTATTTGCCCTTGTGGCGGCAAGGCGGGATTGGCGGGGCCTGAGATCCATGTGTTGGATACGAGGCCTTTTTATATTTGCCGTCATTGTCCTCCCCTGGCACCTGGCAGTAGGGGCACGAAACCCTGAGTTTTTTCATTTTTACTTTATTGTTCAGCACCTGGGCCGCATGGTGCAGGATGAACATTCAAGGCCGGTCTGGTATTTCCTGGCTATTTTTCCATTAGGCATGCTGTTCTGGACCGCATTCTTTTTTCCGGCCATGCTCCAAGGTCTGGGCCGCGCATGGAGGGCCGTCCGGCCACCCTGGAAACCTCAGAAAAATCCTGATCAAAGCGAGCGGCTCCCTGACTCGTCCTGCTTTGCTCAAGATCCTGGAGATTACACCGGCATCCTTTTTCTCATCATCTGGGCCGGGGCCGTAGTGGGCCTTTTCAGCCTGAGCCGGTGCAAACTGGTCCCCTATATCCTGCCTGCCTATCCGGCAATGGCCCTGTTGACGGCCGCATATCTGAGGAACAGGCCCCTGTCAAAGGCCCCCCGGTGGTGCGCCGGCATCACCGCGGTCTTTCTCCTGGCAGCCATTCCGGTTATCTCCTTTTATGCCCGCACACAGGAGATGCTCCCTGTAACCGAACTGAAATGGCCTATCACAATAGCCGAGTGCGCCTTGTTGTCAGGAAGCATCCTGCTGGGCCTCTCGGTTTTCAAGCAGACACTCATCCCGTTTGCCGTCGGTCTGGTCATGCTTTTTCTGATTCCTTCCATGCTCATGATCGTGCCGGTAACAGCGACCTACCGAAAGGTGGGGGGTCTTGTAAAGGAAATGAACTTGCCCCTGCCGGAGGATATACGGGTCGCTGAGTGGCACACATTTGATCAGGGCCTGGGCTTCTACACGCAGCGCCGGACCATTCTTGTGGACAATGTGGGCGAACTCGCGTTCGGGATGGCCCTGGGGCACAAGGACGATTATTTCCTGAAGGGAGAGGAGAGGCTGAAACATCTCGGGAGAGAGGGACCTGTGTTGGTCAACATTCGGCCGGAGGACTGGCCCAAGGTTCGCGAATGGGGCCTCTTCCACCTGGTCGCCGCCAACAGCACAAATGTCATGGTGGGAAACGATGCCTTTTTTCGCCTTGCAGGGCTCACGCCCTGGCCTGACCGTGCATCAATATCGCCTCCATTGCTCCTTCAGCCCCGGCATGGGCCCAGGGGAAAAACGGGTACGGAGTAAAATATGCATGTATTGACCCGCTATGTTGTACGGGAATTTTTCAAGCTCCTTATAATCTCTCAGACAGTCTTTATCGCCATCTATCTGATGATCGATTTTGCCGGCGCCATCGACGATTTCATTAAGGCCAGCGCGCCAAAAGACGCCATGATTTCCTATTTTCTCTACAAGATGCCGGCCATTGGCGTGCAGATGCTCCCTGTAGCCGTGCTCACCACGGTCACCATCATGTTCAGCCTGATGAAGCGAAACAATGAGATCATGGCCTTACGGTCGTGTGGAGCAGATATCTGGAAGATATCGCGGCCGGTCATTTTTGCAGCTTTTTTTCTTTCCGGGGCCATGTTTCTGTTTTCAGAGACCGTTGTTCCGTCCACCAGCTCCCATGCCAACGAGATATGGCGGGTGGAGGTCAAGAAGGAAAAATCCGACCGTTTTCATGGACAGCATCATATCTGGTACAAGGGGGATAACTGCATCTACTGGATAAGGCGGTTTGACAGCAAGACCCTGACCATGATGGAACCTGTTTTTTATTTTTTTGATGGATCCTTTCACCTGCTCCGGAGAATTGACGCCTGCTCAGGGATATGGAAGGACGGGGTGTGGGAACTGAGGACGGGGATTATCCAGGACCGGGATGCGGACGGGGGATACAATCTGCGCCGCTTCAAGCGGTTCGAACTCAAGATCCCCGAGCGGCCGGAGAACTTTGTCAGGAAGGAGATTGAACCCGAAGAAATGGGATATCATCAATTAAAGCGGTTTGCCCAGAGGTTAAAGGCAGAGGGCTATGACGCCACCCGCTACTTTGTGGATCTCCATATCAAGATCGCCTTTCCGTTTGTCATACTCATCATGGCCTTGCTCGGGATTCCGATCGCCTTATGGAAGAAGGAGATGAGCACGCCTGTGGCTGTTTCCATAGGCATCGCACTGTGCTTTTTCTATCTCCTTGTGCTGGGCCTTGCCCGCACCCTTGGATTTACAGGGGTCCTCCCGCCCGTCCTTTCCGCATGGTTGGCCAACAGTCTTTTTCTGTTTCTCGGCGTCTACCTATTGATGCAAGCCAATCGGTAGCATATCCCTTGGGCGGCCTGACAATCGCAACGAAGCAGGCTTGGCCTAAAATCCAGTAATGGGCGGGGTCTCTGGCTCCCCTCCAAGACGGGACAAAAACCGGTTACAGCTCGTGGGAACGGCGGCAGGGCGTTGGAGTTCGTTCTGATCCAGCCCCAAGG
>JAGHEC010000475.1 GCA_021159525.1 Deltaproteobacteria bacterium
CTTGGCAGGCGGGTGTCCCCCGCAGATAAGTCACTCAAGAGACCGGCCCGGAGGCCCGGAGCGGAAGAAAAATTCTTCTGCCCCGGCACCAGGTTCGCAGTTATCCCCCTAATTATTGAGGTGATACCGGTTATTCGAGCAGGTAACGGACAAAATGGCCGCAGGGACTGAAAGGAAAAGCGACGATTCTTCATCCTGCATCCCCTATTCGACGTTCGATGTTGGACGTTCAACGCTCATGCTCCTCAAAAACGTTCTTTCAGTGCCTGAATCACATCTTCCGGCGGGATGATGGCGCCGCCGGGGTGACCCACCAGGAATGCGGGGACCCTCCCGCCGGCGCAGCGCTCCACCTCCAGGTGAATCTGGCCGAGGTTTAGTTCTACTGTCACTAATCCCCTGACCCGTTTGGTCAGATCCCGTATGCGGGCCTCGGGGAAGGGCCAGACCGTGATGAGCCTCAGGAGGCCGGCCTTGATGCCATGTTCGCGGGCTTCGTCCACAGCCGCAAGGCCGGTCCGGGTGGAGACCCCGTAGGAGATGATTGCGATCTCTGCGTCTTCGAGCCGGTAGTCCTCTGTCCGGATGATATGGTCCAGATTCCGGCGTATCTTGCCCACGATCTGGTCCATCATCCATTCCTGGGCCTCAACGGTCATCACGGGATAGCCCCGCTGATCATGCGTAAGCCCGGTTACATGGATATGATACCCCTCGCCCGCCGCTGCCATGGGCGCTACTCCGGTGGGACCGGCCTCATAGGGGTGAAAATGGTCCTTTCTCCCTCTGGGTCGGGTTCTGGACATGGTCTGAATGCTCTTGGCATCCGGAATGACCACACGTTCGCTCAGGTGACCGATTATCTCGTCTGTCATGAGGAGGACCGGAACCCGATAGGTCTCGCTCAGGTTGAATGCCTCGATGGTCTGGTAAAAGATATCCTGGGGCGATGACGGGGCCAGGGCAATAATCTCATAATGGCCGTGGGATCCCCACCGGGCCTGCATCATGTCTCCCTGTGCCCCCTGGGTGGGAAGACCGGTGGACGGACCGGCCCGCTGGACATTGACCAGGACGCAGGGGGTTTCAGTGCAGACGGCCAGGCCCAGGTTTTCCATCATGAGGCTGAAGCCGGGGCCTGATGTGGCGGTCATGCTCTTGACCCCCGCGCAAGAGGCCCCGATGACCGAGGCCAAGGCGGCGATCTCGTCTTCCATCTGGATGAAGGCGCCCCCCACCTCAGGGAGCCTTCCCGACATATGCTCGGCGATTTCGGTGGCAGGGGTGATGGGGTAACCGCCAAAAAACCGACACCCTGCAGCCAAGGCCCCCTCGGCGCACGCCACATCCCCGGTCATGAAATGTTCACCTGTGAGTACGGCCGGTCTCATGCGGCCTTCCTCTTTTCAGGGACAGGACTTTCCATCGGGGCCTCAATAGAATAGATGGCAAATTCAGGGCAGATGATCTCGCAAAAGTGGCAGTTCACGCAATCGTCCGGTTTTTTCACGGTGGGGGGATGATAGCCCTTGGCATTAAAGCGGGTGGAGAATTCGAGTACCTTTCGGGGGCAGAACTCGATGCAGTAACCGCATCCCTTGCACCGGTCTTCCAGGATGTGTACTATCCCTCTGACAACCTGGATTTCTTCCAAATCAAACGGGACCCGCCAAAATTCCATAGACCTTCTCTGAATTGCTGTTCAGGTGAATACGGTTCAGGCTTAAAATACTCCTAACTATAGACCAACCCAGGCTCATGTCAAGTAAAAAACCGAATAAGAAAAAGATGATGGAAGAGACCGTGGCATTTTTCCCGGGGGTGTCTTGGCAAGGCCGTGGTTGGTATGCTTCGGAGATGATGAATCTGGAAAAAGTACCCATTGGTTTCAGGTAATGGGAGATCCAAACCCGGCATGCAAGGGCAATAAGACCTGGAGCCCAAAAGGGTGGACCAAAAGAATTGACGCGGTCTCATTGACCCGGATCAAGGATAAAGCAGGAAGCATGTATCAGCTCAATAATTAGGGGGATAACAGCGAACCTAGTGCCGGGGCAGAAGAATTTTTCTTCCGCTCCGGGCCTCCGGGCCGGTCAGAAAAACCCTTCTGCCCCCATTTATTGAGCTGTTACATTTTATGCTTGTCTTTTAGTTTAGTTTATGCTAAACTTAACATTATCGATACCAAATACCTGTTTGGTGGTACACAGGCCAAGATTCGGTAGGAGAAACAGGTTTCTCGGCATTGCCGCTGATGGTGCGGGTAAGGAGATATGGAACAGGTCCTGCTTCTGAACGTTACCTATGAGCCTTTGAAAATCATAAACTGGAAAAAGGCCGTCACCCTCTCCATCCTGGGCAAGGTGGAGGTGCTCGAGGAGTATGGGAGGGAGATTCATTCGGTCAGCTTTACCATCAGGCTGCCCGCTGTGGTAAGGCTTTTGCGGATGGTCAAAAAACCGAAGACGTCTGTGAAATTCTCGCGGCAGAATATCTACGCAAGAGACAAATACCGGTGCCAGTATTGTGGACGCAGGTTTCCTGTGGAGGAGCTCAGCTACGATCATGTGATCCCCAAGTCCCGGGGGGGCAAGACGGTCTGGAGCAATATTGTTACCTGCTGCATGACATGCAATCGAAAAAAGGGGGGCCGTACGCCCAAGGAGGCCAACATGACCCTGATCCGTCAGCCTGCCCGGCCTGCCTGGCTCCCCGCCCTCCGGATCACTGTGGGTTTTAAAGAGGTGCCTGCCTCGTGGAGGGATTACCTCTACTGGAACGTGGAGCTGCTGGAATAGGGTAAGCAGATCACGATGATCCTTTGAGGGCCGCTGCAATACGACCCGCGGTCTGCTGGATGGCCCCCATGTCTCCCTCTTTGATTTCCCAGGCTGCAACCGGAAGCTCAGGCCCGCCCGGGACCCTAGGGACCAGGTGCAGATGGTAGTGCGGCACCACCTGGTTGGCGCCCGGCCCGTTCAATTGGACACAGGCCACCCCTGTCGGATTGAGGGCTGTTTTGATGGCCCGGATTATCCTCTTGGAGACCAGGTGGATGGCGGTTAGATCTTCGTCCGGTATCTCCCAGAGGTCTCGTGCATGCCTTTTGGGAATAATGAGGGTATGGCCCGGCGAAATAGGGTTGATGTCCTCAAAGGCCAGGACCTTGTCATCTTCATAGACCTTGAAGCTCGGGATTTCTCCCCGGACAATTTTACAAAAAATGCAGTCTTCCATCTGAATCCTTCCTTTTCTGCAAGCTGAATCCTGTGGCTTACGCTGCAAGATCGGCCATGAGGGTCTGAAGGTGGGCAGTTTTTTCCCGGGAAAGACGCTCGGCCCGCCGGATGTTCATGGCTCTCATGACATCAAAGGTTCCATCTTCGAACAGGACCGGAATCTGCATCACATAGTCCGGGTGATCGCAGCATCCGGGCGCAAAGTAATGCCCCGGTCTTTTCCCCTCGCGGCAGCGGCCCCTGATTATCGAAAGGGCCGTCTCGGGGATGACGATCCCGGCATGTCCTGTAAAAGCGGTGACCGTCTCGCCCCCTTCAAACAGCTTTTTGGCAGCCATTGATCGGCCTCCTTGCGTCATGTGATTCCGCCGGTTTTGACTCTACCTGTCTGTAACGGGGATGTCGAGTATTTTTTTGTGCGACATGAGATCACTTGTCAGGTCCCTGAGTGGGCCCAATTCCCGGTCAGGAACCTCATGCAGAAGACGGTGTAGGGTGTGGAGGGCCGGAGGAATATAGGTCTCAAAACAGGTCTTGCGCATGACCTGCGTCAAATGGGAAAATGCCCCCAGGATCTGGAGGTTCCGCTGAATGGACAGGTAGGGATAGGTGCTCTCAAAAGGCCTGACCCATGAGGGGTCCCGGTCCCTGACAAGGTCCAGGTAACGCCTGTAGAGCCTATCCTGCAGGGCAGGGCTGAGGCGGGTGTAGGGATCGATGAGCAGGGAGGCGAGATCGTACCCCAGGGGGCCCAGCCGGCCCCCCTGCCAGTCTACGATTCGGATGCGGCCCTTGGAGAGCATGATGTTTCGCGACTGGAAATCGCGGTGGAGGAAAAATCGGCATTCCGACCGGGAGGCTGCTTCGGCCAGGCAGTGAAAGGGAAGATCGAGGTCCAGGCTGTCTTGGGCAAGTCCCAGGTAGCGGAGCAGAAAGGCGTCCCTGAAGTATTCTGCCTCGCACAAAAGCATGACGCTCCGGTCATATCGGCCGGTCTGCCAGCACCAGGAAGGATCAAAGCCCACGGCCCCTTCGGTCTGGAGGTGAAGCAGGTGAAGGAGCACGTTTTCGTAGGTCGGGAAAGGGTCGCTTCCAGGGGCCAGTCTATCCGAAAGGTGTACATCGCCCAAGTCCTCCATGATGAACCAGCCGAATGCCAGGTCGTATTGATGGATCTTGGGCACAGGGACCTTCTTCTGATAAAGGTGGGACCCGATCTTGAGGCAGGCATGGTTTTCCCGATTGAGGGCAGGGTTGTCAGGCGGGTTGGACACGGCAATAAAGGAGGCGGGTGGGTCCCCGGTCATGATCCGCCAGAAGGTGCGTCGCGAACCGTCGCCCAAAAGCTGATGGAAGCGGACTGGACCCCGGTCCAGGCCCCGGTCTCTCAAAAAGGTCCGGATGCCTCTTTTCAGGACCTGGTTCACAGGATATCCCCCTCAAGGTCTTTGTCTATGATCTGGCATGAGGTTACGATGCTGTCCGCCACTCGGAATCCCTGTCGAACCGTCACCCCTTCCCAGAGGACAGATCGGGCCACCTCTGCCTCCGCCTCAAGCGTGACGTTGTCGCCTATGACGGCCCAGTCCCGGATGACCGCGGAGGCATGGATCCGGGGTCTCCTGCCGCAGAGCCGTTGCCGACCCTTGAGGGTCTCCTGGTTCGCACGGAGATAACTCTGGATGGTCCCTGCATCCCGCCAGTAGTGCCCTGTGGAGACCCAGGCCCGGATGGGATATCCCTCCGTGATCAGCTTGCGGTAACAGTCGATGATATTGGAGGGCTGTCCCCGGGGGATATGGGCGAGGAGTTCCGGCTCCAGGATATGGATCCCTGTAAAAGCCAGCCTCCCGGGCCCGGCTGCAGGGGCAATATTCAGGATGTCGAGGTCCCCGTTGACGCGGACCTGGTTGAAGGGGCCCCAGTCATGAAGGATCAAGGTAGCCAGGCTGTGCCTCTCCTGATGCGCCCTGAAGGCTGCACCCAGATCGATGTCGGTCAGGATATCGCTGTTAATGACGATAAAGGGCCCTGGGTCCCAGAAGCCCTCGGTGTTTTTGATGCCCCCGCCCGTCCCCAGGATGCGCGGTTCCACCACGACGTGGATATCCACCCCAAAGGCCCGGCCGCAATTCAGATGAGACAGCATCTGCCTGTACAAGTGGTGGGCGTTTACGATCAGGGCATCCACGCCGTATGTTCTCAGGTAATGGATGACCTGGTCGATCATGGGCCGATTGCCTACCGGCACGAGGGCCTTGGGTCTTTTCAGGGTCAGAGGCCTCAGGCGTGTCCCGAGGCCGGCTGCGAGTATCATTGCCTTCATGATGTTTTCCGTTGCATTTGATGGGAACTGATTATACACCATATCAGGCCGTGTCAAAGAATATTCCCTAAAAACGTATCAGCTCAATAATCAGGGGGACAACAGTGAACGTAGTGCCGGGGCAGGAGGATTTTTCTTGTGCTCCGGGCCTACGGGCCGGTCTCTTCAGTGACTTATCTGCGGGGGACACCCGCCTGCCAAGGCCAATTGAGCGTTCTTGCCAAGACTTTCGTCCCGTGGATCTGCGATGGCAGAAGGAAGTAACATGGGTAACAAGGCAATGGC
>JAGHEC010000086.1 GCA_021159525.1 Deltaproteobacteria bacterium
AAACAGCCACGCCTCCCCCGGCGCCTCCGCTCATGCCGTAATGATCAGCAACGTTGGCCTCGGTTGTGCTCTTAAGTTTCCCTGCCTTGAAATCTTCCACCACCCGCCTCACCGTGCCCGACTGGCCGACGATCAGCTCCACCCCGGCTGCGGCAAGGGTCCTGACCGCATTGGGCCCGCAGTTGCCGGTGATGACCGCCTTGGCCCCTTTGGAGGCCACGAACTGGGCCGATTGAATGCCCGCCCCTCCTCCAAGGGACAAGTTGGCATTGTCGAAGACCTCATACCCCATGGTATCTGTATCCACAACGATAAAATAGGCGCATCTTCCAAAACGGGGATCGACTTCCGACTCTAAGCCATTCCCAGTCGCACTGACAGCAACTTTCATCTATATGTCCTCCCAAAATTACCAGTGAGTTGTCGCAGGCTGCCACGGGTTGGACCGCCCCTGCCTGCGAATATATGGCAAATGTTCTGTAACAGCTCAATAAACAGGGACAGAAGGGTTTTTCTGACCCGACTGCCGGGAGGGCGGAAGAAAAATCCTCCTGCCCCGGTAACGCCTTCGCTGTTATCACCCTAATTATTGAGCTGATACAATGTCCTTTTAACAAAAAGCATGTTTCATGCCAGAAAGCCGCCGAAAAATATGATGCTTCAACAAATCAATATCATTAATAAATCGTGGCACGTAACGAAGGACAAGCGCGACCTGATGCCAGTTCTTTCACAATCGCAGTCGAAACAGACAAGTATCATTGCAAATTTGCAGTCATCTTTACAGCGCCGCATCCGGGTGGCATTGCTGCAATGCCTGAGGGTGAAAGGACGTGTCTGAACCATGCGGAGAGACACCTGCCCGGTCAAAAGAAACCCTGGCAGCAGGAATTGCTCCAGGGTCAAAACAAGACAGGAACCATTGTCCAATGGGTCGTTGCACCGGCTGATCCGCTGTCCGGATTGGGACGCCCTTGTTACGCCCTGCCGCAGCAGGTCCCGGGTCCTGCGCATGTTGACGGAGGCCCTTCGCTTCCGCAGCATCGGACCTGTGGAAAATCCGCAGATTTTGCAATGGGATTGACCGCAGCATGGGCAGAGAGAAGCTTTTTGAGGTTCCGACTTCCGCAGTTCCCGCAGACCACCAGTTCTGTCTCATGAGGGGCCATCAGGATCTCTGTATTGTGCCCGCAGTCAAGACACTCAAATTCATAGATGGGCATATCTCCACTCCCCTCCTACCACTGGGCCTCTGCATTTGCCATATCGGCAAGCGGCATTTTACCGTCAAGGTACGCCCGGACCGCCTCCCTGACTGTCCCTTCGGCATTGTTGGCCACCTGGACGCCTGCCGCCTGCATAGCCTTGAACGCGTTAGGCCCGCAATAGCCTGTGAGCAAAACCTCGGCCCCCTTGTCGCTCACCGTCTTGGCCGCCTGGATGCCGGCCCCTTTCAGGGCATTTGCATTTTCCTTGTTGTCCAGGGCCTCGAATTCAAATGTCTGTGAGTCAACAATGACAATGTAGGCAGCCCTTCCAAACCTGGGATCCACCTCCGAATCCATATCTTTCCCTGTTGCAGTTACGGCTATCTTCATGACGCTCCTTTCTACTGGTCCCCCACAGCGTAACCGTTCACGGCTGATTTTTGGTCAAATTTGGGATTTTCCGCCTCACGTAACAGCTCAATAACCCGGGGCAGGAGGGTTTTTCTGACGCGACTGCCGGGAGGGCGGAAGAAAAATCTTCCTGCCCCGGTGGTACGGTCGCTGTTATCCCCCCAATTATTGAGCTGATGCGATTTTCTCATATCACTGTGTCAGGGAAATCTCAAGACCCCGTGAACGGTTACCCCACAGCCTTGTGCTTGACCTGCTTTTCCTTGTATTCTTTCAGGGTCTTCTGCAGGGTCCTGAGCGCAAGACGGGCGCAGTGCACCTTTTGATCGGGCATTTTTTCCAGTTCCCCATAGAGCGCATCCAGATCAATGCCAGCGGCCTCATCCAGGGTTTTTCCCTTGGCAAGGCTGATGAGGGCGCACCCCGAGGCAACGGCCCCGGGACAGCCGAGAACCTGGATCTTGGCATCATTTATGGTATCACGGTCCACCTTCAGCGAGATCTTCATGGTATCTCCGCACGGACCCGTCAAATCGGTTATCTGATCGGCATCCTCGATCACGCCAAAATTTTGCCTGGACTGAAAATACTCAATGGCCTTATCGGCATAGCCCGATTCAGAGAGCATCTGATATTCATCATCAGCCCGTTTCCCCTTATCCATCAAAACACCCCTTTCGTTTTCTCAGTAACTCAGCCGAATTAAACAATCCTGTAGCAGGGCAAAGGAAATCTCCGTAACAGCTCAATAAATGGGGGCAGGAGGGTTTTTCTGACGCGACTGCCGGGAGGGCGCCGTCTCTTTGTGACTTATCAGTGGGGGAAGCCGCAGATCGACGAAGTCGAGAATGCCAAAGGGGCAAGCCTGCCCGCCATTGCCTTGTTACCCATGTTACCTCCTTCTGCCATCGCAGATCCACGGGACGAAAGTCTTGGCAAGAACGCTCAATTGGCGTTGGCAG
>JAGHEC010000239.1 GCA_021159525.1 Deltaproteobacteria bacterium
CTTGGCAAGAACGCTCAATTGGCCTTGGCAGGCGGGTGTCCCCCGCAGATAAGTCACTCAAGAGACCAGCCCGGAGGCCCGGAGCGGAAGAAAAATTCTTCTGCCCCGGCGCCAGGTTCGCAGTTATCCCCCTAATTATTGAGATGATACGGATTTTTTTTTGCTCTGCATGTCCTGATGTGTGCAAGGCCATCGCCCGGATTCGGTTAAATGATACGGTTTTCCGCATGCCAAACCTTTTGGATGAAGAGACAAAATGACATGGCGCAAGGGCCACATTGTTGAATTGAGCATCGAAAGGATGGCCTACGGCGGCAGGGGGATCGCCCGGCTCGACGGGATTGCGGTCTTTGTCCGGGGCGGGGTTCCTGGCGACCGCCTGTCAGCCCGAATTATCAGAAAAAGGCGGGGCTTTGCCGAGGCAATAACAGTGGAACTCCTCTCTCCGTCACCGGACCGCGTGCCGTCCCCGTGCCCCTATTTCGGGTGGTGCGGGGGGTGTCAGTGGCAGCATGTGGCCTACGAGAGGCAGTTGGCGTACAAGAGAGAGCATGTCCTGGAAAGCCTCAGTCATATCGGGGGGTTGAAGGAGCCCATGGTCAACCCCTGCATCCCTTCGGAAAAAACATTCGGTTACCGGAACAAGATGGAATTCACCTTTTCTGACAGGCGATGGCGCCTGCCTCATGAAGTGGAAATGAGGCGGCAGGATGACGATTTTGCCCTCGGTCTCCATGTGCCAGGGGCATTTCAAAAGGTCATTGATATTGAGGCCTGTCTCCTTCAGAGCGACACGGGCAACCGGATCCTGGAACTGGTGCGAAAATACGCCAGGGATTCGGGGGTCCCTGTCTATGGGCTCAAGACCCATCAAGGCTTCTGGCGTTATTTGACCATTCGCCGTTCCAATGCGCGGGATGAATGGATGGTCAATATCGTGACCTCGGAAGACCGGCCCGATTTGGTTCAGCCCCTGGCCGATCTGTTGGCCGGCAGGATTGAACGGCTTGCCACTGTGGTCAACAACATCAACAGCCGGGGGGCCTCCATTGCCGTGGGGGAGCGGGAAACCGTGCTTTTCGGCGACGGCTGCATCCGCGACAGGATTGGACCTTTCGATTTCAGGATCTCGGCCAATTCCTTTTTTCAGCCCAACTCGATGGGGGCCCGGCGACTGTACGAGACCGTGGTCCGATATGCAGATCTGAAGGGCTTTGAAACGGTCGTGGACCTTTACAGCGGTACAGGGACCATACCCCTGTTCCTTGCAGACAGGGTTCGGACGGTCATAGGGATTGAGATCAGCAGGAGCGCCGCGCGGGACGCGGCCATGAATGCCCGGCAAAACGGGATTCACAATTGCCGATTTATATGCGGGGATATCAGGGAAAGGCTTGGCGATATAGGGAATGCACCGGATCTGGTCGTGATTGATCCGCCCCGGGCAGGGATGCACAAGGACGTGCTGGCGCAGGTTATGGCATTGCGCCCCCAAAAGGTCGTGTATGTCTCATGCAATCCGGCTACCCTGGCCAGGGATCTCGGCATGATGACGGACCGCTACGATCTCCTGGAAGTGCAACCGGTTGATATGTTTCCCCATACGTATCATATTGAAGCGGTTGCCGGGCTCAGACTCAGACGGGGATAAAGGGAGAAGACCGGAAATCAATCAAAAAATATAAGGAAAAAGGATTGACAAGCACTTTTTCAACGGATAATATTTCCAGGCTATAAATTAAGTATGGCACAAAATTCAGCAGGGCAGGAAAAGGGGGTGAGTTTTTTATGGTCGGAAGTTTCTCGGTTTCAGGGCATGCGGGAAGGGCTTCCGATCGCAACCGACCCAGGATAGTCCCCGGAACCGATGAGTGCTTCCAACCCTGTGCAACTCTTAGAAAAGAGGTATCGTCAGATGTCTGTATGACCGTCGCATGAACCGTTGCGCCAGCCAGCACTGGTCGATTTTTTTTGTTCAGGGAAAAGCATCTCAGGCGGAGCCGAGGTGCTTTTTTGTTTTCAGCGAATATGCCGCCATAAAGCGGAATGTATCAGCTCAATAATTATCAGGCGGATAACAGTGAACGTACGAACGTACCACCGGGGAAGAAGCGTTTTTCTGACCCGACTGCTGGGAGGGCGCCGTCTCTTTGTGACTTATCAGTGGGGGAAGGCGCAGCTCGACGAAGTCGAGAATGCCAAAGGGGCAAGCCTGCCCGCCATTGCCTTGTTACCCATGTTACTTCCTTCTGCCATCGCAGATCAACGGGACGAAAGTCTTGGCAAGAACGCTCAATTGGCCTTGGCAGGCGGGTGTCCCCCGCAGATAAGTCACTCAAGAGACCAGCCCGGAGGCCCGGAGCGCAAGAAAAATTCTACTGCCCCGGCACCAGGTTCGCAGTTATCCCCCTAATTATTGAGGTGATACATTTTAACATAGAAAGGTTGTGAATATTATGAAAGTGGTTGTACGCGACAATCAAATTGAAAAGGCCATCAA
>JAGHEC010000229.1 GCA_021159525.1 Deltaproteobacteria bacterium
TCATGGCTATCTCAGGATGATTCCAATGGTATTTTTAATGCTGGCGGATTTGCAATCAGCATATCTCCTGATCTCATTCGTGGCCGACTGGACCCCGTTGGCTACCACCCCGAGCTTCTTTTTATACAACGCAAGGCTCGCAAACAGCGGACAATTTTCAAACCACTTGCTAAGTTCGCGTCTTTTGAAACGGCTAACCGGCCAAGAATTAATTCGGAGGCAGATGCTTTTATAAGTGTTCTTCATGTGGATGAAAAAGGATACGTTGATATATCAGCCGCCTTAGCCTATCGCCCTGAGAGTTCGGGGCGTCTGTGTAAAGATGGTGATCTATTGGTCTCGTGCATTAATCCTTCTGCAAATCGAATAGCAGTATGTGAGGGCCTCCCCAGTAAGGCCGGATGCTCTCCCGAATTTGCAATTCTTAATACAAAGGGAGTCAATACTCATTACTTAGCATTCATAATGCGCACAGATATTGTTCGAAGACAGCTGATCCACCTTGGACGCGGCACATCTAGTTCGCGAAGAAGAATTGACGAAGAGGAACTTCTCAACGTAGAGATACCTGTTATTCAGTCCGCAGACGAAATAGGGAATAACATTAAGAAACGACAATTGTTAGTTGGGCGCGCACTACTTCTTGTAAGCGAAGCCAAATCCGACATCGAAGCCTTGATAGAAGGTATCCTCGATACCGATGCCATCCTGTCGGGCAAGCTTAAGCCGCCGACATGGGAAACCATTAATGAATCAATAAGGAATAAAAACGCTGCAACTGCCACGCGGAAAGCGATCTGTCACCTGGACAAGGTGATGTACCGCAAAGGAGGCCCAAAATGAAAATATCACGAATCCATCTTGAAAACTTCAAGCGTTTCGAATCGCTTACCATCGAAGTGCGAAACAATCTTACCGGGGACATCGCCGATCAATTCCTGCTCCTTGGCGATAACGGCACTGGGAAAACGACTGTGCTCCAGGCCGTGGCCCTTTGCCTTTCCATGGCTTCCTGGCGTATCCGCGCTGTTGATGAATTTCAGTGGCTGGGCTGGGTTCCAGGGCGTTATGAGAAATGGGGCCGGCCGGTTATTGAACTTGAGGTGCATTTTTCAGATGAAGAACTACAGGCAACCCGGGAGGCTGCACAGCACTGGTTTCGCTCCAGTGGCAGGAAAGCGGAAGGCTTAAAATATGAAGCACCCGGTGACAGTAAGACCATAACTGTCCGCCTGGAAGGCGAACACTATGAAGCCGGCAGCCGGGCAGAGCTTTACCAACTTCGCGGACGCTGGTATGCCACCCGGCTCTTAAAGACCGATCCATCCGCCCGCGATCTTTTCGCCAGATTACCTGGCGTTTTCTGGTTTGACCAGTTCCGCAATCTTGCCACTCCTCCATCTCAGGCTGGCCACAATGGCGAAGAGGAAACAAACGGCAGGGTCTCGTATGACATCGGTGTTGCCAGACTGCGAGCGCATCTGAACGGCTGGCAGTTAAACCGTTTGGCAGGACATACAGGCGGACCGGATTTCTTGGGTGAGTTGGAAAACAGCTATAAAAAAGTCTTTCCCGACAGGTCATTTCGTGGGCCTGAGCCCATGTATAAAGGAGGTGTTCCCACGCCTGAAGACTACTATTTTTTGCTTTCAGACGGCAACCGCACTTATGACATCGAGGAAATGTCCGCCGGTGAGCAATCGGTGTTTCCGATGCTTTACGAATTTGTCCGGCAACAGATCCGAAATTCCGTTGTACTCATCGACGAAATCGATCTGAATCTGCACCCGCCGCTGGCCCAGGCTCTTCTATCAGCCCTGCCGGCTATAGGCCCCGGTTGCCAGTTCCTTCTTACAACTCATTCAGAGGCCATTAGCGGCCTTGTCAGCCCAGAAGAAGTGTACCGGCTCGAAGGAGGTAAATTATGCCTGTAAGCCTCCTGTTATGCGAAGGCGGAAACAACAGTCCGGATGCCAGGTTGCTTGGCAAGCTGCTGGCCGGACTCTGCGAGATACGGCCTATGGGTGGGAAATACGGTATGGGGGAACGAATCAAAGCCCGCCGTGAAGTTATCGGTGAAAACGCTGTCTTCGGACTGCTGGACGGTGATTTTCAGGAAAATTGGGAGCAACCTCAAAACAGGCCAAGGGATTGGATTATTCGGGGAAACGAAAACGAGATCCTGCTTGGCTGGCGCTGGGAGAGAAAGGAAATTGAAAATTACCTTATTGATCCGGTTGTTGTCCAACGATCCCTTGGAAAACAGGCACCAGGTGAGGGTGAATACCAGCAGGCGCTCGAATCCGCGAGGGATGAAATTGCCGTTTACCAGGCGGCCCGGGTTGCGCTCAGCGCTTGCCGCCCGCGTTTTCGCGATCTTCCCTCCAGTTTTGGAAAACCACGAGGAAAAGAAAAGCACACTTTTCCCGACGAACTACACGAAGAAGCATGCCGTGCAGGGTTGGAAACGGTGGTTGCCGGTCATCAAGACTCGCAACTGGTCACCGTGGAGCAGGTGAACGAAAAATTTGAGGAATTGTTGCCTGAATTTCAGCCGAACGGTGAACGCTTTCAGCATTTTCTCTCCGCTTTTGCCGGAAAAGATTTGTTATGGGCAATGAATGGGTGGTGTGCAGGCAACGGTTTTAACGGCGCATGGTCCTTCCGGGAAAAGATTCTGATCGGTATTTCACGAACCGACACGAACGTCTGGGAATGGCTACCGGAATGGCGCGCTTTGAGGGAGGCAGTAAGCGGCTTATGAGCAAAAGCTTCCCAACCGATCCCGCCAGAGTCCATTCTTTGATCGCCCACCTTGCTACCTGGGGAGAAGTGGCTGCATGTGAAATATCGGCCTTTTCTGGTGGTAGGGAATGGTTGTCTCAGTTGGTGCAGGCCGGGATAGTTGAGGAGGTTCGGCAGGAAACGGTGACGTCGAAGCCTGGGCATTGACGCCGAATGGTGAAGGGCTTTTGGACGCCGGTGCGCAGCGGGCGTTGAAGCTAGCTTTGTTTCAGATCCCGGACTACCGTCACTATCTTGTCAGTATCCTGGCCGAAGGATTAGCTCTGGCCGCTAAAGCGGACATGCGCGAGCAGTTGGAAACCTGGACCGGCAGCGTTCTTTTGCCCCTGCTGGACGAAATAAACCGGGTGCTTGATGTTATTGAGGCAGAAGGCCGTCTGATAGATGAGACTACCAACACGATCTCTCGGCGCTGCGCGCAACTAACCGAACGAGGTCGCGACTGTAGCGATTGGGACCAGTTTCTCATGGGCCGCTCTGGCCGGCCCCAGGACCTGTTTGATTTCGCCCTTAACCGATTCGCACCTCTGGCCGTCTTGCCGGAGAACCCCGATGTTGATCGAGTACCTGCGTGCTTACGTTCGTTACCCTTGAATTCCGATGAAGGCTTCGATTTATCGCAGCCCCCAAGCCTGTCTCCATGGAACATTCGCCGGCAACGGGTGTGGTGCGGCGTTGCTCTTTTCGACGAGCATGGACAGGTCCTCGGCAACGTGGAACCCAAGGCCGCTCTCCGCCAAACCCTGCAAGACGCGTTGATTGAGCAGCCCTTTTACAAGGCGGTAGTACATCTGGCAATAAGCGCCTGGCGCTCTCCGGCGACTACCGCGCCGTCACTTGAGCTCTACCTTCCTCCTGACGCACCGCTGGCTGATGTCTCAGTGCTGTTTGATGGACGGGAAGTCGGCAAACTAACCGATTTGCTTCCGGATCTTGTGGGCGTGCAGGGATTCCGTGTCTGCGGGCTTGACGGAGACCAGATAGCTCCGGAGCTGATGGAGAATTTGCTCCATAACCTGCTCACACTCGAAGTGTTATGCCAGACGGACGACTCCCTGGCGTTGCATCCCGATTTTCAATCGAGCCTCATGGCCACTCGTTTGCGGACGGTGTTTCGCCCAGGCAAGGTTCTGCAAGAACGGATGGTTGGCTGGCTTGCAAACAGGAATATGAAAACAGAAATGGGCTGATGGCAAGAACGACAAGAGACACGGCCAAGGTCTGGATAGTTGAAGCTCTGAAAGAGCTGGGCAGTTGCGTTGAGTTTGATGAGTTGGTGCGTCATCTGGAAAAAACAAAAGAGCGTGAACTGACAGCAGAGGATTATTTGCCCCAAAAAGGCCATCCTAAAGACACGCAGTTCAAATACATTTGCCGATGGGCTGTCACTGCATTAAGGGGAGATGGCGTATTGAAACGAGGTTCTCCCCGGGGCTGGGTGGAATTTGAAACGCGACTGGATACGGACAAGTATCTTGCCGATTCCAGAAAACAGGTTAGCGCCCAACGAAAAAGAAAAAAAGCAAATTCCATTCACTCTGCTTTCGTTGGTTCGAAGCCCGATGAATGGATAATTACCTTGTCCGGGGAGAGAATAAGGCTGGCTACATGGCGTGAGCTGCTGATAGCGGTTGCTCAATGGATTGGGGCGGAACAGCTTAAACCTTTACTTAACCGCAAACGGGGCAAGTGGCCGATCATTGTAGATGATGGTGGTCCTGCACCAAAAAAGTATGCAGAAGTTCCAAATACTCCATACCAGGTCTATGTATGGGCCAACGCTGATTTGATAGTACGTTTGGCACACTATCTTCTGTCTGAAAGCGGCAATGATCCTGATATCTTGCAACTCAGGCCTATAGATTCTCAAGACGATATCCCGAAAGGTTTTACTGAGAGAAGAACAGTTATCCGACGGAAAAGTAGGCTCACAACTGTTGAACGGCATCGGCTATTACTGGAACACCTTTCACAATATGGCGAACTGACACAAAGTGAACAAGAACGGTTTGCCCTCATGCCCGAAGATGTGAGGGCCTGGCTGGATGCGCTGCTTGTCGCACGCCCGCACGCGTTGGTGGTCTCGCCTCTATTCCTCTGGGCGGCAGAAGGCGATCCTGACCCGGTACGTTTTACGACGCGCCTTGCCATACGGATGACAGGCGACTACTTGGATAGGGCTTTAAGCAAGCCAATAGCCAGTTTGGAGGAATACACATGGGAGCATTTTGGTCATTGGCATTTGCCACAACCCCATCCAGGAGAGGTTAAGTGGCATGGCTACCTCAGCGTGCCAGCAACTGAACCGGCCGACCGTTCCGCTTCGGAAAAACTCGATCTCTTTGCTCATCTTCCTTCGGA
>JAGHEC010000085.1 GCA_021159525.1 Deltaproteobacteria bacterium
AAGGCCCTTGAGATGCGGCCCGGCTATGCGGAGGCCCACAGCAATCTTCTGTTTGCCATGCAGTGCGATCCGGATGTGGGGGACATGGAGATATTTAGGGAATCCGTGAACTGGTGGCGGCGCCACGGCGCCGGCCATGCCCGGGAAGCCGGCCGGGGCAAGGACCAGGATCCGGGTCGCCGGCTGAGGGTGGGGTATGTGTCGCCCGATTTCAGGGAGCACTCTGTGAGCCGGTTTTTCCTGCCCCTGATAGAGAACCATGACCGGAAGGCGGTGGAGGTTTTCTGTTATGGGGATGTGAAGCGGCCGGACCGCATGACGGCCCGCATCAGGGAACTGGCCGATCACTGGCGGTCCATTGTGGGGCTGGGGGACGATGCAGTGGCCCGGCAGATACGGGAGGACCGGATCGACATCCTGGTGGATCTTGCCGGGCATACGGGCGGCAACCGGTTGCTGGTGTTTGCGAGGAGACCTGCGCCGGTCCAGGTCACGTGGCTGGGATATCCGGGCACGACCGGCTTAGGGGTCATGGATTACCGGTTGACGGACCATGTGGCCGATCCTGAAGGGGATGCGGACCGATGGCACACCGAACGGCTGGTAAGGCTGTCGGAGGGATTTTTATGCTATGCCCCGCCCGAAGAAGCAGGAGAGGTTTGTTCGCTCCCTGCCCTGAAAGAGGGGAGGGTGACGTTTGGATCGTTCAACAACTTTTCCAAGATGAATGAGCAGGTGGCGGCGGTATGGTCGAGGATACTGTTATCCGTGCCCGGGTCATTGCTGATGCTCAAGAGCAAATCTTTGAGGGACGCCGGGGTTCGAGGCCGGTGCCTGGAGATGTTTCTCAGGAACGGGATATCGGAGGATCGCATTGTATTCGAGGGATATGCCCGGACCGTTAAGGATCACCTGTTGCTGTACAATCGGGTGGACATGGGGCTGGATCCGTTTCCGTACAACGGCACGACCACCACGTGCGAGGCCCTTTGGATGGGGGTGCCGGTGGTGACGCTGAAGGGAGGTCGTCATGCGGCCCGGGTGGGAGCAAGCATCCTGACCCAGGTGGGGCTGAGCGATCTGATTGCCGATACAAAGGAGGCATATATCCGAAAGGCGGTGGAGCTGGCAAGGGATCCTGGCCGGCTGAAGGCCCTGAGGGCCGGGATGCGGGACCGGTTGAGGAAGTCCACCCTGTTAAACGGGCCGGGTTTTGCGGCCGCAATGGAAGCGGCTTATCAGGGCATGTGGCGGACCGCGGGCACAGGGCCGATTCTTAAGCCAAAAGAAACAGCCACGGGATGAGAGTCCATGATGTCGAGCAATCTCAACACAGCCAAAGACTGCCGGGAAAACCGGGGGTGGGACAGGGCGGAGACCTGCAACCGGGTCGGCGCGGCCCTTGGGGAAAAGGGGGATCTGGAGGGAGCTGTTCAGTTGTTCCAGCAGGCCCTGAGGCTTGCGCCGGATTGGGCCAAGCCCTGGAATAACATGGGTGTGGCTCTAAAGGGTCTGGGCCGTTTTTCTTCCGCTATCCGCTGCTTCAGACAGGCCGTCCGGTGCGATCCTGATTATGTGGAGGCCCACTGGAACCTTTCTTTTCTTCTTCTCCTTGTGGGGGCCTTTGAGGAGGGCTGGAAAGAGTATGCATGGCGGTTCCGAAAACCGGAATGGCGCAACGGTCTGAGAGGCAAGAGCAGAATGCCCCTGCCCCGGTGGGACGGCTCTCCGTTTAGCGGAAAGCGGCTCCTGGTCCTGAGCGAGCAGGGATTCGGGGATGAAATCCAGTTTGTCCGGTATCTCAAGATGGTCAAGGGCCTGGGGGGGACGGTCATCCTCGAGACGAAGGGCCCTCTGATGCCCCTTTTCCGTTCGCTCCCTTGGATCGACGGACTTATGGACAGGGACGGCCCTCCGGCGCCGGACCGGGCCTTTGATCTCTGTGTCCCCCTTTTGAGCCTCCCCGGGCTTTTCAAGACGACCCTTGAGACCATCCCCTCCTGCGGACAGGTCCCCTACATTCATGCAGATCCCCAAAAGGCGCAAATCTGGCGAAGACGGATTTCCGGACATGGTTTCAAGGTAGGCGTAACCTGGTCAGGGAGCCCAACACACAAGGACGACCGCAACCGCTCGTGCCCCCTGCATCTCCTTGCCCCCCTCGGGCAGCTCGAAGGCGTGAGGGTTTACGGGCTTCAAAAGGGGGAGGCCGCCGGGCAGGTAAAGGATTTGCCCGAGACTGCAACGATCGTCAATATGGGCGATATGTTGCATGACTTCTCGGACACGGCCGCTTTGATGGGAAATCTGGATCTGGTGGTTTCGGTCGATACGGCAACGGCCCACCTGTCGGGCGCAATGGGTAAACAGACCTTTACCCTGCTCCCGTTTGCCCCGGACTGGCGCTGGCTCCTGGGGAGGGAAGACAGTCCCTGGTATCCCACCATGCGCCTCTTCAGACAGGAGGCTCGGGGAGAGTGGGAAGTGCCGGTCGAGCGCCTGATCAAGGCCGTCAGGAATCTGGCAGGGGCATGCTCCGGCCGGGAGATCGTTCGTGTCCGGTCGGACGAAAACGATGGAAACCCTGGTCCACGGGATCTGTTTCAGGATTCCGGGCAGGTCATGGCCGAGGGAATCCGCCTGCATCGATCGGGTCGCCTGCACGAGGCCATCCTTTGCTATTCAAAGGTCATCCGGATGAAGCCCGACATGGTGGAGCCCTACAGCCTGATGGCGGATGCCTGCCGTCAGACGGGGAGTGTGCAAAAGGCCCTCGCCTGCTATGAAAAGGCCCTGAAAATCAAGCCGGACATCCCCGAGTTGCATTACAACCTGGGAAATGCGTACAAAGAGCTGGGCCGGCTTCGCGACGCGGTGTCATGCTACCGGAAGGCCATTGATCTCAAAGGCGACATGGTGGAGGCCCATTTCAACATGGCTAATGCCTTGAAGGAAGCAGGGGCCCTCTCTGATGCTATTTCCCGGTATGAGGCGGTTCTGGCCATGGCGCCCGGGCATGTGGAGGCCCTCAACAACATGGGCCTGGCCTATCGCGACAACCAGGAGGTGGAAAAGGCCATTGAGCTGTTCGAGCGTGCCCTGACACTGGATCCAGGGCATGTGGAGATCCGGTGGAACCGTGCCCTGGCCCTGTTGTTGTGCGGAAAATACCGTGAGGGCTGGAAGGAATATGAGGTCCGCTTTCAGAGAAACGACCTTGCCACAACCTATCCGAGACGGCTTGACAGGCCGAGATGGGACGGGTCGTTTCTCGGCGGAAAGACGGTGCTTGTACACCATGAGCAGGGTCTGGGGGATACTATCCAGTTTGTCCGATATCTTCCCATGGTCAAGGCAAGGGGGGGCCGGGTCCTGCTGGAGGTGCATGAATCGCTGGAGGGTCTGTGCCGTACCCTGCCGGACGTGGATGAGGTATTTTCCTGTCCCCTCGATCAGGAGATAAACAGGCCGTTTGACTGCTGTATCCCCCTGATGAGCCTGCCCGGGATATTCGGAACCACCCTCCGCAACATACCCGATGATATCCCCTACATCAGACCTGATCCCGACATGGCGGAAATGTGGGAGAAAAGGCTGGACGGGCCACATCTTAAGGTGGGCCTGGTCTGGTCAGGGAACCCGCGACACAAGGATGACCGCAACCGGTCCTGCCCCCTGAGGACCTGCGAGCCTCTGACCCGGATCCCCGGGGTTCAAATTTATGCCCTCCAAAAAGAGGGCCAGGAACAGACAGAAGACGAACTGGAGGACCTGGGGATCGTGAACCTGGGGAAAGAACTCCATGATTTCTCTGCCACAGCAGGGATCCTTGCCAATCTGGACCTGATCATTTCAGTGGACACGGCCGTGGCCCACCTGTCAGGCGCTATGGGCAGGCCTGTCTGGATCTTGCTCCCGTTTGTGCCGGACTGGCGCTGGCTCCTGAAGGGAGAATACACGCCGTGGTATCCCACTGCACGGCTTTTCCGGCAGAGGCGTCGGGGGGACTGGGAAGAGGTCATGGAACGGGCCGCGAAGGCCCTCGGGACACTGGCAGCCCGGAGATCGGGACAAAGGCCCGGGCCTCAGCGGGTCCATAAAAGTGTAGAAGCAGGTCCTTTGGGGACGAACCAGGCCAAGGACCTGGTCGCGGATGCCGCAGTCCTTTTTGAGGAAGGCCGACCGCAGCAGGCCTTGGCCCTGTGCCGGAAGGCCCCGCGGACAAACAGCCGGCGCGCGGGGGCCCTGCACCTCAAAGGCCTCATCCGCTATCAGGCCGGCGAGTATGACGAGGCCGTGCGCCTGTTCTCACGGGCTGTTGAAATCGACCCGAACCAGCCGGTTTTCCATAACAATCTGGGTGCGGCATACCAGGAAAAGGGGGAGGTTAAGAGTGCGGTTACGCACTATCAAAACGCAATTCGACTCAAGCCTGATTTTGCCGAGGCCTGCTGTAACCTGGGGAAGGCCTGGGCCCAGGCGAGACAATTTCAGGAGGCCCTCTTGTGGTTTCAAAGGGCGGTGGATGTCAGGCCTGACTACAAAGAGGCCTACCCCGAGATGGGCGCCGCCCTCCTGGAGCTGAGACGGCCTGAAGAGGCCATCGCCTTGGCTGAACGCCTGCTGGCGCTTTCCCCCGATTGCGCGGACGGCTACTACATGATGGGAAACGGGCTGAAGGAGAAGGATCAGTTTGAGGAGGGCGTGAGATGTTATCAGGCGGCCCTGAAGCTCAATCCGGGGCATGTGAAGTCACTGGTGCACATGGGGCTTGCCTATCAGTCGCTCGGGCAGATGGAGGCGGCAGCAGCAGCCTTTGACCGGGCCGTGGCCCTGGCCCCGTCTTGCCCCGAGGCCCGCCTGAACCGTGCCCTGCTTTGTCTCCTTACGGGAAATTATGCTGAGGGGTGGAAGGACTATGAACGGCGCCTTGAGACGGACGACTGGCGACTCCGACATCCGGGCCGACCCCGCCACCGCAGATGGGACGGCTCTGCCCTTGGGAGCGGAACCCTTGTGGTCCATCATGAGCAGGGGCTGGGGGATGCCCTTCAGTTCGCGCGCTATCTTCCCCTGCTCAGGCCTGGGAAGGGGAAACTGGTCTTTGAGGCGGACAGACGTCTCTTGAGACTCATGAGAGGGCTGATCGGGGCCGAAGGCATTATCATGAGGGCAATGGGAGCCTCAAAAGAACAGGGGGAGATATGGGAGGCGCCGCTTCTAAGCTTGCCCGGGCTATTGGGAACCACGTTGGATACGGTCCCTTCAAACATTCCCTACCTGCGGCCCGAACCGGATCGTGTGGATTTATGGGCCCGCCGGTTGCATTGCATGGAGGGATTCCGGATCGGGATTTCCTGGCAGGGCAATCCCTCCTATCGGAATGATCGGCATCGGTCCATCCCATTAATACACTTCCGGGACCTGGCGAGGATGGATGGGGTAACCCTGGTGAGCCTTCAGAAAGGGCATGGGGCAGATCAGGCCGCGCAACTAAAGGAAGAAATCCCAGTATTTGACCCGGGGCCGGAGGTGGATCAAGCACCCGATGCCTTTGTGGATACTGCGGCCATAATGGCCAACCTGGACCTTGTTGTGTCTTCGGATACGGCTGTTTTACACCTGGCCGGTGCATTGGGTGTCCCGGTATGGGCCGCGCTTTCCCGTATCCCTGACTGGCGATGGGGGCTTTCAGGAGAGACCACCCCCTGGTATCCGGGGATGCGCCTTTTCAGGCAGGGCCGCCTGAACGATTGGAAGGGGGTTTTTGATCGCATATGCCGGGCGCTTCAGGAACAGATGGGGAGAAACAAAGATGAAAATCTGCGCAGAAATATCCCCGGGCGAGCTGTTTGACAAGATTGCTATTCTCGAGATCAAGAAGGCCCGGATCCGGGATCTGGAGAAACTGCGTCATATCGAAACCGAACTGGACCTCTTGAAAGAGGCGAGGTCCCGCCAGATCCCTGCATCGGCTGCCTTGGGCAGTCTCTATCGCGAGATCAAAGAGGTGAATGAACGCCTCTGGGAGATCGAGGATGCGATTCGACGATGCGAACGGAACAAGGAGTTTGGCGAAGATTTTGTCCGTCTTGCCAGGTCGGTTTATCTGACTAATGACAGGAGATCCCGTATCAAGAAGGAGATCAATGAACGGCTGGGGGCCCGCATCGTGGAAGAGAAGTCTTATGAGCCCTATTGAGATGTACAGGGACGATCCGGTCGGTCTTGGGAAAGGGGAAGCTTGAAGACATGAGGATACTGGTGGTCGGAGCGGTCGAAGGGGGGTCGGTCCCGGTTGGAAAGGCCATTCATGCCGGATTCAGGGAGATTGGGCAGGAAACCCGATTCCTCGACTACTCTGACTTCAAAGACGATTTTGTGAAGGTAGCCAAGGCCAGAAACAGGGATCTGTCGGCCCGTTTTATTCTCCGGTGCAACATCCGGCTCATGGAGACGGTGCTTGATTTCAGACCGGATGCCGTGCTGGGGATTGCCCAGTCGCCCATGCTCAACCCGGAGCTGCTGATCAAGTTGAGAAAAGCGGGCATTATCCTCTGCTTCTGGTTCGTGGAGGACTTCCGCATCTTTACCTACTGGCGGTCTTATGCCCCTTTATTTGATTACTATTTCACGATCCAGAAAGATCCGTTCTGGGACGAGATGAAGCAGATGGGGTGTCGCAATTTTTACTATTTGCCTCCGGCCTTTGACGCCAATGTTAAGACAGATAAACCGGAACGGCTTCCGGCGATTCCTGTCTCCTTTGTGGGGGCACCCTATCCCAACAGGGTCCATTTCTTCAGCCGGCTCAACCGCCCCGATTTCCAGATATACGGAGATGCCTGGGCCCGTTACGGGAACGGGTCTGTGGTCATCGGGGACCGGTGGATTTCGCATGAGGAGGCCCGAAGCATCTATCGCCGCTCCCTAATCAATATCAATCTGCACTCTTCCCGGGATCCTGCGTCCTTCGGAGAGGGTGATTTCGTGAATCCAAGGACCTTTGAGCTGGCAGGGCTGGGGGCGTTTCAGTTGACGGATATGCGCCGGCTGATGCCCCTTCATTTTGATCTCAATGAGGAGATAACGGCCCTGACCTGCTGGGAGGAGATGACGGAGGCCGTTGACCACTTCCTTGGATGCGACTCCGAGCGTCAGGAAATGGCCCGAAGGGCACAGGAACGGGTCCTGCGGGAGCACACCTACCGGCATCGGGCAGAGGAGATCGTCAGTCTGTTGTCGTGAACCGGGGGCGCGTGCCCGTTTAAGGGGTCCAAAGCCGTAAGGAGAGGCAAGGATCTGGAGGAACAAGGGAATCATGAACAGGCGAATCTGGGCAAGCCTTGACGACTATCTGCCTCCGTCCAAGGTGGAGAAGCTGGTGGGCAAAGGCGTTGCCAATTATAATTTTCTTGAAGCCCTCTTGCGTTACGGGCATTTTGACGAGTACCATTTTTTCCTTGTCAATCAGGCCCACAAAAAGGCCTTTGAGGCGGCTCACGCCGACCTGTTTCGGCAGGTGAAGGCCGGATCCTGCGTGAAGGTGTTTTACCGGAGCCAGTTGCCTGATGCGGTTCGGGCCTATGATTATACGGTCTTTCACCAGACCGATCACATCGTCCATTTCAATTCCCTCTGCCACTTCAGAAACCGCGCCGGATCGTTTCCGGTTACCTCCTTTATCCATTCCATCAGCTATCCCTCCATGATGCTGCACCTCCAGGAGATGTCTTTTGGCGGTGTCACCTCCCAGGATGCAGTTATCTGCTCGTCGGATGCAGGGAGAAGGGTCTTGAGGGACTGGTTTCAGCAGATTGAGGAGATGCGGCATATCCCCCCGCCGGATGTGAGAATGGAGGTTATTCCCTTCGGTTTTGACAGCACTTCCTTTGACAGGGTCGGCCGAAAAGAGGCCAGGGCCCGCATGGGCCTCTCGGAAAACGAGGTAATAGCCCTTTGTTTCGGCCGGTTTTCCGAATACGACAAGATGGATCTTTTTCCCCTGCTGCAGGCCTTTCACAAAGTGCATGGAAAAGGAAGGCCGTGGCGGCTTATCCTGGCAGGTGCGGCCCATCATCCTGAATACGTCTCCATGGTGGACCTGTGGATAAAGGCCCTCGGTCTGCAGGGATCAACGGTTTTGAAGACCGATATCTCAGACAGCGACAAGGCCGTGCTTTTCAAGGCGGCTGACTTTTTTGTCTCTCCCAGCGACAACCTGCAAGAGACCTTCGGCCTGACCCTTGTGGAGGCCCTGGCCGCGGGCTTGCCCTTGATCGTCTCCGACTTCAGCGGATATCGGGAGATCGCGAGGCCCGAGGTCGCCCGGCTTATCCCCACGCGATGGAGCCCCCTGGAGCTGTTCTCCACCATGGAATTCGGCCCCCTCGCAGATGAGGCGTCCCTCCATCGGTACATGGCGCAATCCGTGTGTGTGGATATAGACAGGCTGGCACAGGCCATGGCCGAATTGTTCTCGTACCCGGGGGGTTGTCGTCAGATGGGTACCCTGGCCAGGAAACGATTCGAAACCTGTTATGATTACCGTCTGATCATAGAGCGGCTGGAGGATCTATGGCTCAGGATGAAAAGGGATTTTGTCCGGGATGCCCGCCCTGCCTGTCGGCAACCCCTTTTCCCCAATTATTTCAGATCGTTTTCCCATTACTTCACAGGGCATGTGCGTTCCCATGACCGGGTGAGAAAAACGGATTTTGCCGAGGCCTTGCTGACGGCAGGCCAGGACTATCCGCTCTTGCCGGGCATGGATCAGGCGGTCAACAGGGAGAGGGTGCGGGGCATTGCCTTGTTTGCATCTGAACCCAGATCGGTCGACGAAATCATCGGTCGTATGGGGTCCCGGGGAGGAAAGATCCACTACCAGATCATGTGGATGCTCAAGCACGGGCTCCTGGAGACTGTTGAGGAACAAAATCATGAACATTCTTTCGTTTAACTGGCACACCCCTTATTTGTCGCTCCTCGCCCGGCTGGATCATCATTTTGATGTGGCGCCTGCCAACAGGCAGGGTCATATCCACAAGGAACCCTGGCACGAGAACATGCGGCCGCTCACGCCTAACGTGACCCCCATCACCACGGCGGAGGCCCTCAAGCGGCTCAAGAACAGCCATTATGACCTGGTGCTGGGCCACAATGTGGCCGACATGGCATTTACCAGGGCGTTTTCCCTGCCCAAGATCCTGGTGTTTCATACCCGGTTTTTGACCGAGCCTCGGAACAGGGACAGGCCGGAAATGATCGAGGCCTGCCGCCGGCAGATTCGGGAACTCATATCAGGGGTTTACTGCGTCTTTATCGCAGAGACCAAGCGTTATGACTGGGGCCTTCCGGGAGAGGTCATCATGCCGGGCGTCGATGTTTCCCTTTACGGCGGTTATACGGGGGAGAATCCACGGGTGCTCCGGGTGGGCAACTTCATAAGAATGCGAGATGAGACCAGCGGCTATTCAATGCAGGAGGCCGTACTGCAGGGCCTTCCGAGCCTGGTCATGGGAGATAATCCCGATATACCGGGGGCGAGGCCTTCAAGGGACTGGGAGGACCTGAAACAGGCATACCGGGAGAACCGGCTTTTCTTGAACACCACCATTCCCGAATGGGAGGACGGGTACAACCTGGCCATGCTGGAGGCCATGGCCACCGGCATGCCCGTGGTCTCGCTTTCAAATCCGGTCTCGCCGCTCACCGATGGCCTGAACGGATATGTGTCGGCCGATATCTCCGGCCTCCGCCAACGGGTCCATATGCTCCTGAGGGATTTGAACCTGGCAAAGACCATCGGGTCGGAGGGGAAACGAACAGTGGAGCGCTTCTTTCCCATGGGGCCGTTTCTGGAAAAATGGGAACGTGCCATCCGGAGGGCTTATGCCTGGTATCCGCACCCGGCCGGGACGGTTTTTTCAGTCGAGGGCGGGGAGGAATCCGCGCTGGAACAAAGGGGCCGCAGGGCCTATCAGGACGGAGACCTGGCCGAGGCCGAGGTCTGTTTTCGCAGACTCGTTTCCTTGTGCTCCAAGGCCGAGCATAAAGGGATGCTCGGGGTGGTCCTGTTAGAGGCAGGGCGATATGCCGAGGCCGAGTCCGTCTTGGCCGAGGCCGCGGCCGGCACCCCCTCAAACTCGGTATGGCTCATGAACCACGGGAATGCCCTGCGCGCCCTGGGCCGGGAGGATGAGGCTGCCCGGCGTTTTCGCGAGGCCCTGTCTGCGGATCCTAACCTTGCCGAGGCGGCCGTCAATCTGGGCGACCTTCTCCACGGACAGGGGTTGTGGCGCGAGGCAGATGAGGCCTGGGCCAGGGCAGAGGCCCTACGGCCCGGAAAGGCCGTGATCCAATGGAAACGGCTCTTTGCTCCCCTGCCTGCGGCGCCGGCATCGGAAGAGGAGATTGAGGCATGCCGCATGGAATTCAAACAACGTCTTGAAACATTTGCCCGCCATATACCCCCTGATTTTTCCCTTGAAACGGTGGGTCATGCCCAGCCGTTTCTGCTGGCCTACCAGGGAAGAGACGATAACGCGCTCATGCGCCTCTACGGGGGGCTTGTGGAGGAGGCGGCCCGCCGGACCCTGCCTCAATATCTGCAACCGATCCCACGTCTTCTTGAGAGGGGAGAGCGGATGAGGGTGGGGTTTGCCTCCGCCTTTTTTTGCAGCCATTCGGTCTGGAAGATCCCCCTGGCCGGGTGGATTCAGGGACTTGATCGGGCCCGATTTGAAGTATTCTGCTACCACCTCGGGGTACGCTCTGATGAAATCACGGATCAGGCTGCGGCTGGGGTTGATCATTTCAAAAGAGGTCCGAAACCGCTTTCGAAATGGGCGGACATGATTGCCGGCGATCGCTTGCATGCCCTGATCTACCCGGAGATCGGCATGGACGGCCTGACCATCCAACTGGCCGCGTTGCGGTTGGCCCCGGTGCAGGCCGTGGGCCTGGGCCACCCCCAGACCACCGGCCTGTCCACCGTGGACGCATTTCTCTCGTCCGAACTCATGAAGCCGGACCGGCCCGAAGAATCCTACGGGGAGAGGATCGTGCCGCTTCCGGGGATCGGCGTGGCGTACCGGCCGCGGCCCACCTGCCCGCGTGTTGCCAGCCGGAGGGGCCTGGGGGCGGATGAAGAAACGGTCCTTTTCTGGTGCTGCCACTATATCAGCAAGTACGAGCCTCGGCATGACATCCTCTATCCCCTTATTGCCAGAGAGCTGCCCCGGGCCAGGTTCCTGTTTCTTGGGCCGGTGAGGGGAAAGGCGGGTTTTGAGATCCTGCATCGCCGTCTGCACGCGGCCTTTGCCGGCCATGGGCTGGATTTTGACCGGTATGTGCAGATCCTTCCGCGGATGAGCACCGAGCAGTTTGATGCCGTAAGCCGCGCATGCGATTTCTTCCTGGACAACCCCGGATGGTCCGGATTCAACAGCGCCCTGGAATGTCTCGCTGTCGGGTTGCCGGTGCTGACATGCCGCGGCGGGACCGTACGGTCCAATCATGCGGCCGCGGTCCTTGAGCGAATAGGCCTGGCCGATCTTGTGGCCTGCAACATGGAAGACCTGGCCCGAATGGCCGTGCGTCTGGGAAAGGATCCCGGCGCCCGTGCCGACCTGTCGGCCCGGATTGCCCGGGGGCTGCCAAGACTCTATGAGGATCAGGAACCTGTACGGGCCCTCGAGGAGTGGCTCCTGTCGGTCTCCCGGGAATCCGACGGGTCAGGGATATAATAGCGTGTCTGATATTTCATGGAATCGGGGTTTCACTCTGAAAGGACGCTGCAATGCTTCTCCGATCGCCTTCAGCCGTATCTCCATGAGCTCCGCGATATTCCTGTGGCTGAAGCGGACCGCCGTCTGCCGCGCATTTTTCCGTATTTCACTGTGGTCGGCCGGGCCAAGGCATCGCATCATCTTCCGGGCGAGGTCGTTCACGTCCACATAGGCCCAGCGCATCCCCGTGTCAAGAAGCCCGGGCTGAAACCGCAGGTCCTGTTCCCGGATATGGGCAAGGGCATAGGTCACGGGAAAGGAATTGTCCTCACGCATATACTCCATATTTCCCGAATAGCCGGTTGCAACCGCCAGATTTCCAAAAGACATGGCATCTGATATGCTGAGGCCCCATGCCTCTGCGCAGTGGGAAGAGACATAACAGTCACAGAGCGCATGAAGGGCATGGATCCGGGCCTCGCTCAGATCCTGGGCTATGCTGATGACGTGCGGCAAGGATGAGATGTATGGAACAGCCTTTCGGTACTGCTTTACCACAAAAAAGACCTTTCGTCGGGTCATGGACTGGACCTTCAGAAAGGATTCAAGACCGGCAAACAGGTTTTTCCTGGGATTGACCGCGTCCGCAATGGTGTAAAAGTAGTAGGCTTCCGGATCATAGTTCAAGAGATCCTTCATATATTCCACATCCGGCTGGCTCACCCTGTAAGCAGGGACCACATGGGGGACCTTGTATACATTGTCGAAGTATTTTGACAGGACCATCCGGGTGTATTCGGAACAGGTCCATCTCTCATTGACCAGTCGCAGACCCTTCAGGTATGCCTGGGGAAGCATGTCTGTTTCCCATACCGCATAGGCAATGACGTATTTTTCTTTCAGGGCCGGAAACCTTTGGAAATAAAGGGGATAGGAAGGCGGTTCATCATGAATGACGACCACGTCGGCTGTCCCGGGGTCGGCGACCAGGTCTGCTCCGAGCAGTCTGAGGGCCTTGATGTATTCGGTCCCCGCCTTCAGGTGAGACACATATGAACTCAAGAGATATGAAATTTTCATAACATCCCGGAACCCGTTCCGATTAGGGGACAAATCCCCCTGGGGCCGCGTGTCACGGGGCCACAACCCCTTGTGAACATCAGGAGTATAAAGGGAAAAGAGGTCCTTTTCAACAATCAACATGAAGGGGACCTTCTTTCTTTATTGATATTTTAGGATAAAATTAGGTATCAGCTCAATAATTAATGCTTGAACGAAAACCCCGTTCAAGGCACGATTGCGAATTGAGGAATTGAGAGATTCCGAATTGAAGGAATAAATTTGATCCCGATTGAGTAGGCGATAATATTTGGCCTTGCTTGAATTTCAGAGTTTTCGTCCGGGTACTATTCAGTCGTATCGTAACGGCTCAACAACCCGGGGCAGGAGGGTTTTTCTGACGCGACTGCCGGGAGGGCGCCGTCTCTTCGTGACTTATCAGTGGGGGAAGCCGCAGCTCGACGAAGTCGAGAATGCGGAGGGG
>JAGHEC010000188.1 GCA_021159525.1 Deltaproteobacteria bacterium
TGTCCCCCGCAGATAAGTCACTCAAGAGACCAGCCCGGAGGCCCGGAGCGGAAGAAAAATTCTTCTGCCCCGGCACTAGGTTCGCAGTTATCCCCCTAATTATTGAGGTGATACTATGAATCGAAATAATCGTCTCTATCTCACAAGACACGGCCAGGTGGCAGGCTATGAGGGGTTTCCAGTGTATGGTCACACCGATGTGGGGTTGACTGATGTGGGGATACTCCAGATAAAATACCTGGCTGAACGCCTCCGTTTCACCGGGCCCACGGCCATTTACGCAAGCGACCTGGTCCGCTCTGCAGACAGCGCCCGTATGATCGCCCGGCATCACGACGTGCCGCTTTACTTCCTCCCCGAACTACGGGAAATGAAATTCGGAGACTGGGAAGGCCTCACCCTGACAGAGATCCGGCGCCGTTTCCCGGATGAACTCCAAAAACGGCAGCAAGACCTCATAAACTACAAGGCCCCGGGCGACAGCGAATCCATCGCCGACCTGGCGGCAAGGGTCGAGGCGGTCTTTGAGCGAATCCGCGCCGAACAACAGGGAAACGACATTGTCATCGCAGGCCATGGAGCGGTCAACCGCATCATCCTCTGCAGGGCCCTGGGCCTGGACCCGGCCCGGATGTTCAGTATCCATCAGGCATATGGCTGTCTCAACATCATAGATTATTTTCGTGACACAACCCTGGTGCGTCTGATAAACGGTTAATACGGTCTTTTGAATCCTGCTGCGCAATAGCTCAATAAATAGGGGGGGCAGGCGGAGGGGGCAAGCCTGCCCGCCATTGCCTTGTTACCCATGTTACTTCCTTCTGCCATCGCAGATCCACGGGACGAAAGTCTTGGCAATAACGCTCAATTGGCCTTGCAGGCGGGTATCCCCCGCAGATAAGTCACTGAAGAGACCAGCCCGGAGGCCCGGAGCACAAGAAAAATCTTCCTGCCCCGGTGGTACTTTTGCGGTTACCCCCCACTAATTATTGAGCTGATACCCTGCTGCAATCTTCCGTGTCATCTTAACAAAGCAGGGGGAGATCGGCAAACAATCTCATCTCGCGATAAAGGGCCGTCTAAACTCCGCAACCACAGTTGTCAATTGCCGGGATTTTAGTTGCCAAAAGTTTAGATAATACACCATCTTCCTGAAACGGTCAGAAAAATGGGCTCATCCACTCAGGCGGCGCATATCCGGCCGATCTGTCCATCTCCCAATCAGATCCAGGCCGTCCTGGACAGGGCGGCCTCCCTGAGGGAACTGGGGCTGAGTGCGGAGGCTGCGGCCGAGTATCGAAAGCTCTTTCCGACGACCTGTCCCCCTAACGAAATCATACCCGGTCTGGTGGCATGCCTTGCCCCCACCCATTCACCTTCCCGGATCATCGAAAAGGTACAGGAAATGGCTGATCTCGCCCATTTGAGCGAGAAGAAGCTGGCCCAGTTCAAGGTCTGTCTCGGGACGGAGATGGAAAAACGAGGGCACAAGGATCTGGCAGTAAAACTGTACCAGGCGGCCTTGAAAACAGAGCCGAACAACAGCCAGCTCAGGGAAAAGATATATCGCCTTAACCGGACTCGGGCCTACACTTCACGGTACGGCTATCTCCTTCAAAATAACCTCGTCACTTTCGAGCAGTTGCAGCACGCCCTTTCTCTGTCAAAAAATTCCGGTCGGAGCGTGGAAATCATCTTGATAGAGGAATTCAACGTGCGGAAAAAGGAAGTGGGTAAATCACTGTCTCTGTTTTACGGCTGTCCCTTCAGGGTCTTCGACCCCACCGTCCCTGTTCCAGTGGAACTAATCAGCAGCCTCAAAAAGGCGTTCCTCCTCCACGATATGTGGGTTCCCCTGGGCTGGAGTGAGAAAGGCGTGGAGATACTTATTGATGACCCCGGTGATCTTACAAAAACAGGGTTGATCAAGGGCCTTACCAAGACCAAGCGGGTCCATTTTTCCGTGGCTGTCAAGGAGGATATCAAGGCCTTTATTGAATATTTTTTTGACAGAAAGACCAAAGGTTCTGTCAAGGAAATGATGGATGAACTGGACCTGATCCAGGATATCTCTTTTGAGGCCGAAGAGGAGAACGGTGAAACGGACATCGAGGAAACCGTTGATGAATCCTCCAGCCAGGTGGTAAGGCTCGTGGATCGGGTCATCGTGGATGCGCTTCAAAAGAATGCATCCGATATCCACATAGAGCCCTCTCCCATTACCAATAAGACCGTCATTCGATTTCGTCTGGACGGTGTGTGCCACGAGTATCTTCAGGTCCCCAATTTCATGGCCAAGGGGATCCTCTCCAGGCTCAAGATCATGGCCGGGCTGGACATCGCGGAAAGGCGTCTCCCCCAGGACGGGAAGATCAAATTCAGGCGCAAGGGAATCCCTCCTCTTGACCTTCGACTCGCAACGCTCCCTACGGTAGGGGGCCATGAAGACGCTGTTTTACGGCTTCTGGCCGCGGCCGGGGCCTTGAAACTGGAGGACATGGGGCTGAGCGAACGTAATATAAGGGTAATGAAAAAAATCCTTGCACAACCCTATGGCCTCATCCTGGTCGCCGGACCCACCGGATCCGGAAAGACCACAACCCTCCATTCGGCACTCGACTACATCAATAAGCCCGGCATAAAGATATGGACGGCGGAAGATCCTGTGGAAATCACCCAGCCAGGACTCCGCCAGGTGGAGGTCAAGCCCAGGATCGGCCTGGACTTTGCGAGGGTGATGCGCGCCTTTTTGCGGGCAGACCCTGATGTCATTATGATCGGAGAGATGCGGGACCACGAAACCGCATCCATTGGGATAGAGGCGTCTTTGACCGGGCACCTGGTGCTTTCGACCCTCCACACCAACAGCGCCCCTGAGACAGTCACCAGGCTTTTGGACATAGGCTTGAATCCTCTCAATTTCTCCGACGCCCTCCTTGGCGTGCTGGCCCAAAGACTGGTGAGGAGACTGTGCCCCAATTGCCGGCAAAAATATCACCCCTCACAAGAGGAATTCGAAGATATCGAGACGGCCTACGGCCGGGAGGCATTCGCAGACCTGGGCATCGAATACACATCGGACCTCATCCTGTATCAACGCTCCGGTTGCGATGCCTGTTCCGGGACCGGCTACAAGGGGAGAATGGGAATCCATGAATTGTTGGAAGGTACTCCGGCCATCAAAAAGCTGATCAAAAAAGAGGCCCCCACAGACGATATATTCGCGCAGGCAGTCAAGGAGGGGATGACGACCCTTAAACAGGACGGCATCATCAAAGTGCTCTCGGGACTGACCGACATGGCCGAGGTGCAGAGGGTGTGCATTGAATAACGGCCCGACCAGCCCTCTGCTGTCAACAGTCACTTTTACCCCCATTCAGCAGGGAGACGCGCATGCCCGCCAAACAGGCCCTGGTTGTAGACAATGATTTTTTCTTTGTGGAATTTCTGGGGGAACTTCTCGAGAAACGGGAATTTCAGGTAACAAAGGCCTATAACGGCAAAGAAGGGTTGTTGAAGCTTGAAAACGGTCCTTTTGACGTGATCTTTGCCGATTTGATCATGCCCAAGATAGACGGCATCCAGTTGATCAAGATCGCCCGAACGAAATTCCGCGATGTCCCCTTATTCATTATAGCCATATCGGGAAGCATTGTCGAACAGATGGATGAGCTCGGAGAAACGGAGGTCGACTGGTTTGTGGCAAAGGGTCCCCTCGATGAGATGGAAACGCAGATCAACGCGATCCTCGACCAGATAAACCAGGCCGGGGGTCCCCGCAAGGATCGCAACCGGTTCGTTGAACCGGGCGTGCTCCACCCCCGTCAGGTCACCGGGGAACTGATCGATACCCTCAATTTCCAGAAGGGCGTCATTGAGAGCATCGGTTTCGGGATCGTGGTGGTGGATAAAGACGCCCGGGTCATCAACGCCACTTCCCGGGCGCTCGAGCTCCTCAATAGGTCTCCGGAGGACATCCTCAACAAACACATCACCTCTTTCTTCCCCAAAGAGGAACGCGCCTATCTGATTGATGCCCTTAAGGCCGTGGTCCGGAACCAGGCCCTTCCAAGGGTCCGCATCGCTATCCTCACCGATGCCAAGACACTGCGGCTGACGGTTTCGCTCCTGAAAGTAGGAAGAGATATCATGGGATGGGTTATTGCCATAGAGGAACCGGCCGATGAATAGAACCAGCATCAAAAATAAGATGATCCTGAGCTTTCCGGCCCTGTCTTGATTGTCATGGCGGTAATGGGAGCTGCCCGGCAGATCTCAGACAATGTAATCACGGGCCTGGCCTTTTCAGCGGCCCTTGCCCTGGCCGCGGTGATCCATCCAAGGAGATTCCGTAATACCTCAATAAATAGGGGCAGAAGGGTTTTTCTGACGCGACTGCCGGGAGGGCGCGATCGTTCTTGCGGCCGTCACGCTGCGCCGGGGATCCTCGGCCGGCTTCTGGTCTATCAGGATTCGGCAAAAAAACTCACGATTTCATGAACAAGAGACTCGATGGTGTATTCGGGTGAAATCAGGTTGACGTGCAGACCCATTTCTGTTGCGGTCTGTGCGGTGACAGGACCGATGCAGGCCACCGCAACCTGCTGCATCCACTCCCGGAGCTGGCCGTTCCCATCCGACTCGAACATCTTCACAAAATTGCTGACCGTAGAGGAACTGGTAAAAGCGACCATGCTGATGGTCCGGTTTCTGAAGCCTTCCTTTAACCCCTCTGCATCATGGTCAGGGAGGACGGTCTCATAGGCATGAACTACATCCACCCGGGCCCCTGCCTTGCGCAGCTCTTCCGGGAGGACCTCCCTGGCCCTGGCGGCCCGGGGAATGAGAATGTTCTTTCCCTGGATGCCTAAATGTTTAAAGGCATCCACGACTGCTTCGGCCCGGTACTCGCCGGGCATCAAGTCTGGCCGGATGCCCAGCCTTTCCCACATCTCTCCGGTCTTGGGACCGATGACGCCAATTTTTATTCCCTTTAAATCGCGAACATCCCTCCCTGAGGCCCGGAGTCGATCCAGGAAAAATCTGACCCCGTTCACCGAGGTAAAAACAATCCAGTCATAGGCAGTCAGCTTATCAATGGCCCGGTCCAAGGGATCCCAACTTTCAGGCGGTTTCACTGCAATGGCGGGGAATTCGATGGTTTCAGCCCCCAGGGCCTCCAGGCGCCGCCGAAACCCGCTTGCCTGTTCCCTGGCCCGGGTTACCACGATCCGCCTACCAAAAAGGGGTTTTCTCTCAAACCAGTTGAGCTGATCCCGCAGACCCACCACATCACCCACCACAATAACGGCAGGGGGTTGTATCCGGTTTTCCTTGGCAATCCGAGCGATATGCTTCAAATCTCCAATCCAGGTTTTCTGTTCCGGGGTGGTTCCCCTCCGGATCACTGCAACCGGTGTATCCGGGGACCGGCCGTGCTCCATGAGGCTTTCGGCAATTTGAGCCAAATTGCCCACGCCCATGAGAAAGACCAAGGTCCCGACCCCTGTGGCCAGTTTGTCCCAGGCAATCCCCGATGTCTCCTTGAGAGGATCCTCGTGACCCGTGACAAAGGCCACTGTGGCAGTCACGTCCCTGTGGGTCAGGGGAATACCGGCATACGCCGGCACTGATATGGCCGATGTAACGCCCGGCACGATTTCAAAGGCCACGCCGGCCCTTGCAAGCTCGCGGGCCTCTTCCCCGCCCCTCCCGAAGACAAAGGGATCCCCGCCCTTGAGCCGGACCACCCGCTTTCCCTTCCGGGCCCGGTCCACGATCAAGGCATTAATGTCCCCCTGGCTCATGGTATGGGCCCCCGCCTGTTTGCCCACGTAGATCCACTCGGCATCGGGCCTCCCTAATTCGAGAAACCGGGGGTTGGCAAGATAATCGTAAACCACTGCATCCGCTTCAGCGAGGAGCTCTTTTCCCCGGACAGTCAGGAGGCCGGGATCGCCCGGACCCGCCCCGACGAGATAGACCGCTCCTGTTTTAACGGTTGATGGATTCATAGCCTGTCCTTGTGACGGTTTGTGGGGTTCATTGAGTCGTAACCGTTTACGGGGGCTTGAGATCTCCTTGATACATTGATATGAGAAAA
>JAGHEC010000080.1 GCA_021159525.1 Deltaproteobacteria bacterium
ATGTTACCTCCTTCTGCCATCGCAGATCCACGGGACGAAAGTCTTGGCAAGAACGCTCAATCGGCGTTGGCAGGCGGGTGTCCCCCGCAGATAAGTCACTGAAGAGACCGGCCCGGAGGCCCGGAGCACAAGAAAAATCTTCCTGCCCTGGTGCTACGGTCGCTGTTATCACCCCAATTATTGAGCTGATGCGATTTTCTCATATCAGTGTATCAGGGAGGTCTCAAGACCCCGTGAACGGTTACCTTTTGGTTTTTCCAATACTCCAATCATACATCACTCCAATACTGCGGGACTCTCCTCTTCCAGGGCCTGTTTCACCGCCCGCCCCAGTTTTTCGAGAACAAATGGCTTCTTGACGTAGGCGCTTGCGCCCAGGGCCTTTGCCGCCTTAACACGCTCTGTCTCGGAGAACCCGCTCACGATGACGGCCCTCTGACCCGGATGGATCTTGAGGATCTCCCTGTAGGCGTCCAAACCGTCCATCCCGGGATCCATGATCATATCCAGGACCAACAGATCCACTGCATGCGCCTTCATGTATTCTATCGCCTCTTCCCCGCTCGAAACCGAGGCCGCAGAATACCCCAGCTTCTCCAGCATGCGGACGGCGATTTCCCGCTGCTCCGCCACATCGTCCGCCACCAGTATTGACTCTCCCCTCCCCTGATATGCAACAGACGGGACTGCTTCGCCGGAGCTGGTCAATTTCTCTCTGGTTGCAGGAAAGTATAGCTTGAATTGCGTCCCTTTCCCCTCAACGCTCTCCACGTCGATATACCCGTGGTGATCCTTTACCGTGCCCCAGACCACGGAGAGCCCGAGACCGGTCCCGCTCCTCCCCATATGTTTCTTGGTATAGAAGGGCTCAAAGATCCTCTCCATATCTTCCGGGGAAATCCCCGTGCCGGTGTCAGCGACCGTCAGGACCACGTAATCCCCTTCATTCACATCCTCATATCCCTGAATCGGTCTGTCAACATACATGTTTTGTGTGGAGATCGAGGCCTTCCCCCCTTCGGGCATGGCTTCAAAGGCATTGGCCACCAGGTTCATCACCGTCTTGGAGAGGTGTACCGGAGAACCGTGGATGTTTAGCAGATCGGGGGCCAGGGCCACGGCCGCCGAGGCCTTCCTGTGGTATGACCTGAGCTTTTCGTATTCCGGGCTGGCAAGATATTCCGAGACAATGTTATTCAGGTTGACCACTTCAGCGACCGCAACCCCCCTTCTTGCCAGGGTCAGAAGGTCCTGCACAATGGCGGCCGCCTTTTCGCCGGACCTCTGAATCGTCAACAGGGGTTTGACCATAGGGCTGTCTTCGGGCAGATCCATCAACATCAATTCCGGATAACTGATAATGCCAGACAGGATATTATTGAGATCGTGGGCCACGCCGCCGGCAAGGGCGCCGATCGCCTCCATTTTCTTTGCCTGTTGAAGCCGTTTCTCCAGCCTGGCCTTTTCCTCCTGGGCCTTCTTCAGGACGGTAATGTCGGTAACGACCGTAATGAGGCAGTCCTCATTACCGAATCGAATGCAACGGGCCGACACGAGGGTGTCGATGGGGGCGCCGTTTTTCCGCCGAGTTCGGAGCTCGAGAGCATTCGCCTCTCCCTGTTCCTTCAGCACTTTTATCAGCCTGTTTTCATCGGCAGGCTTGGTAAACATATTCAGGTCGGCCACTGTTTTTCCCAGAACCTCTTCCGCAGTGTAGCCGGTCAGCCTGGTAAATCCCTCGTTGACCTGCAAAAAACGCCCTTCCTTAAGGCTGGTCAAGATAACCGCGTCCGGCGCCGCCTCCAGGGTGCGTCGGTATCTTTCATCGCTGGCCGCCAGTTCCTTTTTGGCCTTTTTTTGCAACTCCTCCTGGGCCTTGAACAGGCCGGCAAGGACCCGATTGAAGGCCCGGGCCAATGTCCTGAATTCACTGTGCCGAATCTCCTTCGGATTCAGAAACCGGCCCGTGGGCTTGAGGGCAATCTCCTGGGCCTGATCCACCATGCCCCGAAGGGGCCTGGTAACCCTTCTGGCGATCAAGAAGCCCACCAGGACGGTGAAGAGAAAGACAAGGGCACAGATTCCCGCCAGGATCAAAATCAGATAGGTTTTTGTTTTTTCCAGGGACAAGGAGGAACGCGCATAAAAAATCCCGGGAAAATCCTGCAAAGGGACCAGTGCATGACCGGAAAGCCCATCGGTCAGCATCTCGTTTCCGGTCCTCAAGAAATCACCTGATATCGGCATTTCCCGGCCACTTCGGAGATCCACAAATCCATGGCCGGATCGAGCAAGAAGCCTTGCCGAGTCTTTGGCATTTATACGTTTCCAGAAATAGCTGTCCTCGCCAAGGACGTAACAGGCATAGGCCGTGCCCAGCCGTTCCTCCTTTCTCATGATGGAGCCGGATAAGAGCGCCAGGAATCCGGTGGTTCCTGGTTCTTGCAAACGGATCTGCCGGCCGGTTTCCTCCGCTGAGAGTCGTTCCATAAGGGATCTCAGCGAGCACAGCTTTTCAGGCAATGGCGGCAACACGGTTGAAGATCCAGCGGCCTTTACACAATAAAATGCCCCGTTGGCATAAGGGTACAGGGTGTTGACGACGTCCAGGACCGGGTTTTCCACCCCGAGCATGAGCGCCACCCTGACGGTATTATTGAGTCTCAATTCCTGAAGACGGCACTTCACATGGCTGATCCGGTCATGGAGGACCATGGTCGCTTCCGCTGCACCGGCCCTGATCTGATTGTAGAAATTGGCGGACAGGGTCCGGCTCAGGATGCCGTAAAGGACCCCCACGATAAAGGCAAGCGAGACCCCCTGAAAAACGACCAGGACGTAGAGGATAAATCTGGAAAACCGCTTCTCCGCGCTCATGGCCGGCCTGCTTCGTGTTTGGTCCTGTCGATAATCACCTCATCAGCCGCCAGAAGGACGTCCGGAGGGATCCGGATCCCCAGTTCCCGAGCACGGTCCAGGTTGAAGACCAGGGCGTAGCGGCGGGCCTCCTCCACAGGAATATTTGCAGGATCTTCGCCAAGGATGATCCGGGCCGCCATGCTGCCGGCCTGCTCCCCCATGGCGTGGAAATCCACGGTCGCGCCGCCAAAAAAGCCCATCTTGGCGAAAGCATAATTAACGGCGAGTTCAGGCTCGGTTGAATGCTTTACGGTCCAGCAAAATATCTCCGGGGCGGTGTAGGTGTTTCCTTGTTTGTCCTTCAACAGAACGGCCGCGGGATATATCGCACCGATCTCAGGGTCCTGATTGGCATCGAAGATGGCTTGTTTATATTCCTCCCAGCTTTTGACCACGCGCATGTCATAGCCGCAGAGAAAGGGCTCCCGGTCCATTTCAATCTGGATCTGTTTCAGGACGGCCCTCCCGGTGGGGGATAAATCCGATAGGATCATGACCTTCCGGGTCTCTGGAAATAACCGGACATGAACCCGGATTGCATCCGCAAAATGGAGTTTTTCATAGACCCCCGTAATGTTGTGGCCCGGCCTTTGTCTCGATTCCATGAACGCCCTTTGGCTGTGATAGGTCTCGGGCTGAGCATTCATCCCGCAGAAAACAACGGGCGTAGGAGTGTCCGCGAGGCTCAAGCCCACGGTCCGAAATGCATTATCGTCCAGGATTATCAACACATGGGGCTCAAATGAACGAATCCGTTCCAATGCAATCCGGGCCTGTTCCTGGATAAGCGCTTCCGTGTTGTTGATTCTCTTGGTATCCATGAAATAGGTCTCTATCCTGAGGTTGTCCGGTTCCTGCAGCCCGGCCTTATTCAGGGCAGCCACCACCCCCTCGTGCTGGGGCCTGCCGCACACGTTGTTATAATCATAGCTGTGCAGGATAAAGATGCGGTATGCCGTATCAGGGGGCCCTGCCGATGCACCGAAAACTCCGGGCAACAGAGACCAAATCACGAAAAATAAGCAGATGAAAAACCCCGGCCTGCCTTGCATGCTGACTTCCTCCGTTTGCTCCCTTTAATTTTCGCTCCATTACTTACAGCTTTTTTGGCGATGTTTCAATCCATATGTCCCCGGCCGCGCATGCGAAGAGAGCATGACCTTTTTTTGAGGAAATACTAAAGGAGGGTGTTTTGCCGGCCGAGGAGGAGGTCCTTCGCCTTTTTTCGGGCCTTCCAAAGGGCCGCTTCCACCTGACGGCAGTGATGCTCCATGGCCTCGGGCCCTTCAACATCAGGGAAAAAAACGGGTCTGTCAACAAGGACCACCTGGCGGGAAAACGGAAAGGGGAGATAGACCTGATTCCATGTGTTTTTAAATACATATCGGTGCGATACAGCCACCCCTACAGGGAACAGGGGGGCCCCGGTCTTCTGAACAACCCGAACGATACCCGGTTTGCACACCCCGCGGGGTCCCTGGGGGCCGTCTACAGTCAAAACAACCGCGTTCCCCTCCTTGACGGCCCGGATCAGGGCGATGAGCCCCCCCACCGCCCCCCGCGTAGAAG
>JAGHEC010000333.1 GCA_021159525.1 Deltaproteobacteria bacterium
CCTGCCCTCGATCTCATCCAGTTCGGTATGGCAGACCCCGCACGCCGAGACCCGGATCAGGATCTCTCCCTTTTGAGGGGAAGGCTCGGGGAGGTCTGCCTTCTGAAGGGGCGCGCTGTTTTCCCTGAGACTGACAATTTCATTCAAGATCATTGCTCTCATCTCAGAATCCCTCCTTGGGTTCAAGTGAAGTCAACAAGCCCTGTTTACAAGCGTACGACGGGTTACCGGCATTGTCAAACAGGAAACGTCTTGTCATGCAGGGTCGTTCGGTGGTCTCCCCTGCCTGTAGGTTTCATTTACAACCTGTAAAAAATCCTGACAGGCATCCGCCCCCCAATCCTTCTCCGATCCTCGTCGGAACCCTGATTTCCGTCATTTTTAAAAGCTTATGCCCACTATGGAACATGGGGACATCTGGCATAATCATTGCCTTGTTTTCGGGTGCTTGTCAGCGGAAGACCTTCTCTTTCGGGATAAGTTGTTAACTGCCGCGTCCTGCCTGAATTGGAGGCGCTTCCCGCCTTACCCCCTGAATATGACCCGCAAAGGGTCCCTCCCTGAAGCCCGGTTCGGGATGATCGCGAGGCCGGGGCAAACCGGGGCATGGGGAGGTGCGCGACAACTGCCCAGTGGATGCTGACAGCAGTCACGAAAGATGTGACCTGAGGCGGCCTGGCAGCCGCAACCAAACAGGTTTCGGTCAAATTCCGAAATGTTCTGTCTACCGGTGGGGGTCTCTGCCTCCCCTCCAAGACGGGACAAAAACCGGTTACAGCTCCTGGGAACGGCAGCAGAGCGCTCGAATTCGTTCTGATCCAGCCCCAAAGACAGTCTCTCATAAGACGGTAGTCCTTGCCGCCTTTACATAAAGGCTATTACGAGTCAGGGGGCGGTCGCCGAGCGTTACGTATGCATTTTGTTGTCCCGCCCGGCTAAGGTTTTATCCAAAGTCGCGCAATGTTATGCCCGCGTGGGGGGTCACTGCCTCCCCTCCAGGGCGGGACAAAAACCGTATACAGCTTTTGGGGACGGCGGCAGGGCGTTTTGGGACTTGGGCAAAAGCTGCTTCCGTGGGGGCGCCAGGCCGCATTGTTGGCTGTTCGATGTTTTACGTCCGGGATTGCGGTTGTTGGCGCACATTACAGATCATATGCAAAGAGGTAGGCCGATATGGATTTAATGACCATAAAGGATATCAGCCCGGATCAGGTCATTTTCTGGGAATGGGGATGCATTTCCCTCAATGCCACCATCCTGTTCACGTGGATCGTGATGGCCCTCATAACCATTGTCTCCTGGTTGGTTACCCGACACCTGTCCACGGATGTGCATATGTCACGGTGGCAGAATCTGCTGGAAGTGATTGTAGATGGGATGCAAAATGAGATTCGGGAAATCAGCCAGCAGGATCCGGGATCATACCTTTATTTTGTGGGAACCTTGTTCCTGTTTATCCTGATCTCCAATATCTTCTCCATTATCCCTGGCTACGTCGCGCCTACGGCGTCTCTCTCCACCACTGCCGCACTGGCTGTGTGCGTGTTTGCCGCGGTGCCCTTCTATGGTATCATCCGCCGGGGTTTAGGAGGCTACTTGCGGCAATATATCGAACCCACCGCGCTGATGCTCCCGTTTAACATCATCGGCGAGTTGTCCCGCACCCTGGCCCTTGCGGTCCGGCTGTTCGGAAACATGATGAGCGGCGCCAAGATCGGGGCTATCCTTCTGGCCATCACGCCGTTCATCTTTCCAGTTGTCATGCATGCCCTGGGCCTTTTGACAGGCGTGATCCAGGCCTATATCTTTGCGGTGCTGGCCACGGTTTATATCGCGTCCGCCACACGGATTCAGGAGCGGGAAAAAAGGAAACAGGAAGCCGAGAAAGGAGAAAAATCATAATGGACAGTGTTTCGCTCATAGGAATGGCATCCGTGTTCACCGCCGGGATTACCATCGGCATTGGTTCCATAGGCCCGGCCCTCGGGGAGGGCCGGGCAGTTGCCCAGGCATTGAGTTCCATGGCGCAGCAGCCGGATGAGGCTAACAGGATCACCCGCACCCTGTTTGTGGGTCTGGCCATGATCGAATCCACGGCCATTTATGCCTTTGTGGTCTCCATGATCCTGCTGTTTGCCAATCCCTTCTGGGACTATGTGATCTCCAAATCAGGAGGATAAGCCGTGCTGATTGACTGGTTTACCGTTGTCGCCCAGGTCGTCAATTTCCTGATCCTGGTGGCCCTGCTCAAACATTTCCTCTACGACCGGATCATCAAGGCCATGGATGCGCGCGAGGAAAGGGTGCGTTCCCGGTTGGAATCGGCTGAAAAAAGGGAGAAGGAGAGTGAAGAAGAGGCCGGAAGATATCGCCGGAGGCATCAGGAAATTGAAGAAGAGCGCAAAGCGATAATGGATAAGGCCAGAGAGGAGGCGGACCGTCAGTTGAAAGAACTGACCCGACAGGCCCGCCAGGATGTAGAAATCATGCGGTCCAGGTGGCAGGAGGCCATTGGGCGGGAGAAGGAGGCCTTCCTTCGGGAACTGAGGCAACTGGTTAAAGACCAGGTCTATGTCCTCTCCCGCCAGGTACTGAGGGATCTGGCGGATGTGAGTCTGGAAGAGCGGTTGATTCACGTTTTCCTCGATGAAATTGAAAAGATCGGGGAAGAAGAAAGAAACAGGATGGCAAAGGCCATGCAGGGCGACGGCAACCACGCGATAGTGCGAAGCGGGTTTGAGATCTCCGGAACGGAACGTCAGAAGATCACAAGGGTCCTGCACGATACGATCTTGAAGGATGCGGATATCAAGTATGAGACCGACCCGGAGGTTATTGCCGGAATTGAGCTTAGAGGCAGGGGGCAAAAAATTGCCTGGAGCTTCGACAACTATTTGAAAGATCTGGAGGAAAAGACCCGGGTGGCGCTGGACCGGATATCCAACATTGAACCGACGGGTACGGAGCAGAAAGCTGAAAAATCGGAGACTAAAGCATAAACAAGGCATCCCGTAACGAACAACCAACAATGCGAGGAGCATGTGACGGCAGAAGCGGATGAATTGAAAAGGGCCCTTCACAGGACGTTTGATGTCATGGGGGAGGCCCTGAAATCCCACCAAACGGGGTTGGATATCCAGGATGTGGGGACCATTCAGTTTGTGGGGCCGGGTGTGGTCCGGGTGGGAGGATTGCGGGGCGTGCGGTCCCGGGAACTGCTCCGTTTTCCTGGCGAGCGTCTGGGGATGGCCTTTGATGTGGGGCCCGATATAACGGGTGTGGTCATGTTGGACGACAGCCGTGACCTGGAGGCCGGGTGTGAGGTGCGGCGCGCCGACAAGGTGCTGGACATTGCTGTGGGTGATGATCTCCTGGGCCGGGTTATCGATGCCTTGGGCCGCCCCCTTGACAACCTCGGACCGATACAGAGCATCCGGCGTCTGCCGGTGGAACGGCCCGCACATCCCATCATGGACCGTCTTCCGGTGACCGTGCCTCTGCAGACCGGGCTCAAGGTAGTGGATGCCCTCATCCCCATCGGCCGTGGGCAGCGGGAGCTGATCATCGGCGATCGCCAGACCGGGAAGACCGCCATTGCCGTGGATGCCATCATCAACCAGAAGGATGGGGACGTTATCTGTATCTACTGCGCGGTCGGCAAGAAGGCCTCGGCTGCGGCGAAGGTGATCGCGGACCTGCATGAGGCCGGGGCCATGGTGTACAGCATGGTGATGGTGGCCACCGAAGCGGACCCCCCGGGTCTTCAGTTCGTCACCCCCTATGCGGCCATGACGGTGGGTGAATATTTCATGGAACAGGGAAGGGATGTGCTGGTAGTCCTGGATGATCTCACCCGGCACGCACGGGCCTATCGGGAGATGTCCCTGTTGCTGCGGCGACCGCCTGGAAGAGAGGCATTTCCCGGGGATATCTTCTATATTCATTCGCGGCTCCTGGAGCGTTCCACCCACCTTCGTGAAGAACTGGGCGGCGGATCGATGTCGGCCCTTCCCATCGTGGAGACCGAGGCCCAGAATATCTCGGCCTATATCCCCACAAATCTTATTTCCATTACAGACGGCCAGATATACCTCTCGCCGGACCTGTTTCAAAGAGGGATCCTGCCTGCGGTGGATGTGGGCAAGTCCGTATCCCGGGTGGGCGGCAAGACCCAGCTCAAGGCCTACCGTTCAGTGGCCGGCGATCTTCGCCTGTCCTATTCCCAGTTTGAGGAACTGGAGGCTTTCGCCCGGTTTGGGACCCAGTTGGATGAGGATACCCGCAAGACCCTGGAACGGGGGCGACGGGTGCGCGAGGTGCTCAAACAACCGCAATATGCACCCATGCGGGTGGCCGAGCAGATTGCCGTTCTGGTGGCCGTAAACGAAGGCGTGCTGGATCCGTTACCCCCCGGTGAAATAGCCCGGGCACAACACCGGATACGCGAGGCAGTGACCGAGGAGGAGGGTGAACTGTGTCGTTGGATTGAACAGGGCGGGGAGATCAGCCGGGACGAGATCCAGGCCCTTGCAAGGGTGGCGACAAATGCGGTTTTTAGCTTGCCCTAAGGCGCTTCTGTATGGAAACCCTGGAAGAACTGAAGCAGCGCATTGACAGCACGAAAGACCTGCAATCCGTGGTCAGGACCATGAAGGCCCTGGCCGCGGTCAGGATACGTCAATATGAACGGGCCGTGGAGTCCCTGGCGCATTACAACCGGATCGTGGAGATGGCCCTGCGCGCCGTGCTGCGCGATCGGCCCTGGATGACCGTGGGGGCGCGCTCGGGGGCAGAGAATCAACTGGGGGCCGTGATATTCGGGTCCGACCAGGGAATGTGCGGGCAGATCAACGATCAGGTGGTAGCCCATGCGCTCGAGGAAATGGGCCGATTTTCCCATGTGGCGCCGCAGGACAGGAGGATCATGGTCATGGGCGAACGTGCAAGGGCCAGGCTGGAGGAGGCGGGTCAGCGGGTGGACGCGGGGTTGTCTGTCCCTGGATCCGTGAGCGGCATCACGCCGCTGGTTCAGGATATCCTTATGACCATCGAGACATGGCACCAGGAGCGGGGGCTGGACCAGGTGTTTCTGTATTACAGCAAACACCTCACCGGGGGCTCTTATCAACCCGAGACGCTCCGCCTCCTCCCTGTGGACAAGACGTGGCTTGCGAATATTAGAAAGGAGAAATGGCCCAACCGCTGCCTCCCCATGTTTACCATGGCGTGGGATCCCTTGTTTTCGGCATTGATCCGGCAATATCTCTTTGTTTCCCTCTTCCGTGCGTTTGCAGAATCCCTGGCCAGCGAAAATGCCAGCCGTCTGGCCTCCATGCAAGGGGCGGAACGTAATGTCCGGGAGCAGATGGAGGTCCTCAACATGCAGTACCACCAGCAGCGGCAGATGTCCATTACCGAGGAGCTGCTGGACATTGTCTCGGGTTTCGAGGCGTTAGAGGCCGAGAAGTAAAAGATTCGGGTTATTGGTCCACCCCGCTTGACATTTCGGGTATCTGATCACGGGAGGGGCGCCCTTTGGGGAAAACACTGTTTTCCTGCTGAACGCGGCGAATATCTTTGCCGTCTGAATGCCTGCGGCTGACCAATTTGACCGGCTCATTCAGGTACTCCTCCATGCTCTCGGCCTGTGTGTTCATCTCCTCTGCGGCGCCGGCCGATTCTTCTGGGCTCGCCGCGTTCTGCCGGGTTACCTCGTCCATGTCGGTCATCGCCTGTCTCGACTCGGAAATGTCCCTGATGGCCACGCTCATGTCCCTCATACTGTGGTCAACCTGATCCACAATTCCCTCCACCTCTTTCATCATCTTCTTGGCCTTGCCGGCGTGCTCTGCGTTCTGCTTCACCATGGAGGACACTTCTTCCAGGGCCGCCGAGGACTCCTCAATGGAGGCGGCGTGTCGACTGTTGCCAAATTTATGACGGTGTGAAACATCCGGCCGGGGTCGTCATTTGAACATTCGAGCCGCCTCCAATGTTCAGCGCGGGGTACGCCGGGCCCCTGTTTGACGCGGTTTTATGGTATCACCTCAATAAATGGGGGCAGAAGGGTTTTTCTGACGCGACTGCCGGGAGGGCGCCGTCTCTTTGTGACTTATCAGTGGGGGAAGCCGCAGCTCGACGAAGTCGAGAATGC
>JAGHEC010000247.1 GCA_021159525.1 Deltaproteobacteria bacterium
AGCAAAGCGAGGACAAACCGGGGACCCGCCCGAAGGGTGGGGAGTCCGAGCAAAGCGAGGACAAACCGGGGACCCGCCCGAAGGGTGGGGAGTCCGAGCAAAGCGAGCGAAGAAGAGACGGCGCCCTCCCGGCAGTCGCGTCAGAAAAACCCTCCTGCCCCGGGTTATTGAGCTGTTACGATATTCCTTATTCCGGCGCATCTCCTCCTGAAGGGAGACCCCCCGGGTCACATCCCGAATCCCCTCGATGCTCTGGATGATCTCGCCCCCCTCGTCCAGGATGGGAGTGGCCAATATTTCCTCCACAACCCTCTTGCCGCCCCGGGTCTCGTGCTCGTGGGTTGCGGAATAGTCCTGGCCCGTATCCATGACCCTGTCAAAGGGGCAAATAAGGGCATCTCCGGTATAGGGCCCGGAGGAGAGTGGCAGGTCTCCTCGTAACATTTTTTTCATGCAAGGCTGTTTCGCTGAGTCCGGCTGCCTTAATAAAGGATTTGTTGACGCGATAGATGGGGCGGTGCCGGTTGAGCGCCATAATCTTGTCCGATAGGGAATCAATGAATTTCTGAGACGAGTCGCGCTCCTTCCCGAGTCCCTCTTCCGATTCCCGCTGCAGTTGCTGCTTCTCGGTCTCGATCCGGATCAGGTCCAAGAAGAGCCTGGCCCCCCGGTGATCGATGCAACTGACATGGATCGGCTTGGCGCCGATCATTTGTTCGCGGATATCCATGGAACCGGTCAATTCGATCAGAAGGTTCAGGCCGGGGAGGCCATAAAGCTCGGCAAAATCCGGGGTTGTGAAGATCCCCATCTCCCTGGCCCTGGCGATGCCGGGGGCATGGGGGTTGGGATCGGCCACGCCCACGACTTTTAGATTCAACCGTGCCAGACGTTCATCACTTAAGAGTCGGTCACCCCTTTGCGCGCAAAAAGGCGTTTGTAGCCTTTCAGGTCCCCTGACGTGGATATGTTACCCCAACCCGGGGCCGGACACAAGCAAAGAGATTGGAAATGGAGGAAGAGGGGCAGCAAAAAAGAGTGAGCCTGACCGACAGCCTCTGAGGGCTGAAACGGTCAGGCTCGGGGGTTGGAGGAGTGAAACAAGTGATCTGTAACTGTTTAATATTCCGGAGGCATCTGTTTGAGCTGAGCAAGGGAGAATACCGGGCCGTCCTTGCACACGTACTTGTCCCCGATGTTGCACCGGCCGCACATGCCGATGCCGCACTTCATCCGCATTTCCAAAGACAGAATAATCCGCTCGGGCGGAAAGCCCAGCTTTTCCAGAACCGGCTGGGTGAACCGGATCATGATGGGAGGGCCGCACACAATGGCAATGGCATTGTCCGCACTTGTGATCTTCTGCTCAGCGATGGCAGGCACAAACCCCACATTGTATTTCCAGTCGGGATCGTCCGTGCCATCCACCGTGATGTGCATGTGGATGTCGTCCCGCTGCTCCCATGCTGCCAGCTCATCCTTGTACAGGAGCATACCCGGGGTCCTAGCCCCGTAGACCACGGTGATGTCCTTGAACCGGGGGCGGTTCTCGGGTTCAAGCATGTACACAATGCTGGACCTCAGGGTCGTAAAGGCAAACCCCCCGCCCACAATCACCACATTCTTCCCTTCCATCTCGTCCCAGGGATACCAGTTGCCCAATGGTCCCCGGATCCCCATGACATCGCCCTCTTTCATGTTGTGCAGATAGGTGGTCACCAACCCCACCTTGTTGACCGTAAAAGAGACAAACCCCTTTTCCGTGGGCGACGATGCAATCCCAATGGGGATCTCCCCCTTCCCGGCCACGGACAGCTCCGCAAACTGCCCCGGCGTATAGGCAAATTTGGCCTCATCTTCAGGGTTCAGGAACACAAATCTGAAGGTCTTCAGATTCCTGTCCTCGGTCTCGGTTATAATCCGATCAATCCGAACCGGATAGGGTACATACGGATTTTCCAAGGAAAAAACCTCCTTTTAAGCAAACCAAAACAACTAAGGTTGATGCATGCGTATCAGCTCAATAATTAGGGGGATAACAGCGAACGCAGTGCCCGGGCAGGAGGATTTTTCTTCCGCTCCCTCCGGGCCGTAGGCCCGCTACGGGCCAGAGGCCGGGCCTCCGGGCCGGTTTCTTCAGAAAAACCCTCCTGCCCCTGCCTATTGAGCTATTACCTTACCGTTAGACTCTCTATGTGTAACTTCTCTGCAACATGCGAGAAAGTTAGGCGCTTTCAAAATTGTTCATCCGTTCGCAAATATCCCGGATGTCAATGTTGACCGGGCAGTACCGGACGCAGCGGCCGCACCCCGAGCACTGAACCCCGTTCTCGTATTTGTCCACATAGTATTTCAGCTTGTGCATGAACCGCTGACGCACCCGCTGAAATTTCTGGTCCCTCGGATTGTGGCCCGATCCGTGAAGCGTAAAGAGCGGAAACATACAGGAATCCCAATTCCGGATCCGGTCCCCTTGCTTGCCAAAGACCTCATCCTGGATGTCAAAACACCAGCAGGTGGGGCACAGGTAAGTGCAGGTCCCGCAGTTGAGACACCCGAAGGCCACCTCTTCCCAGAAGGGGGCATTGAAAAGATCGGTAGTCTTTTGGTCCTTCAACCGGTCTGTGGGAGGAGAAGAGACGATCTTCTGAGATGCCTCCTCTGCCAGGGCCTCGGCCTCCTTGTATGCGCCCTCATCCGCAGGTGTTCCACCGGTCATCTTGGCCAGAAACCCCTCTCCTTTGTCGGTCAGGCCTTTGACAAGATACCGATCCCCCAGGTCCACCATAAGGGCGTCCAGCCACTCTTCGTGAAACGGGCCCCCGCCCACGGCCGTGCAAAAACACGTGGAACAGGGACGGTTGCATCCCAGCCCTACCAGCGTAGTCGATCCAAACCGTCTCACCCACCAGGGATCCCGGTACTCGGGATTGTCAAAGTTGCGGTTCACGATCTGAAAGCCATGGGCATCGCAGGGCCTGATCCCCACAATGGCCCGGGGAGAGAAATCCTTGGGAGACTCCTTTAAAATATTAGCCTCCGGGTCAGCGTCGTCCAGGCTGTATTCAAACAACCGTTCCGATTCAGGATACATAACAGCCTTGGGCGACATCCGCGTGTTGTCATAATCAAAATCAGGCGCTTTTCCTTCACTCATGGGCATAAAGGCATGAAAGTCTCCGTCTTTTACCGGCACATAGATCTTGTAGTCGTTCTTGAGACCCTCCAGCCCCTGTATCCATTTTTCCTTGCCATATACCTTGTCTGTCATCATCGACCTCTGTGAACCTATTAGGCGCTTATTTGATAAAGTCATTGTAGTCGTCGGGCCGGTACACATCCAAAGGCGGTCTCTGATCAAGGGTCAGCCCCGCTTCCCATGAAAAGAGTTCCAGGCAGTCTTTGTTGAGCTTCTTGGTAAACTGCCGCATGGGGATCCCCATGGGGCAGACCCGCTCGCACGCCCCGCAGTCCGTGCACCGGCCGGCACAGTGATATGCCCTCAAAAAATGAAAGGTCAAGGTGTCGGTCGGATCAATGCTCTTGCCCACCCACTGGGGTTTCGATTCATCCACAAAACAAGTTGGGCAATAACACAGGGGACAGGCATTCCGGCAGGCATAGCACCGGATGCACCGGCCAATCAGCCGGGTGAAAAACCCCTGCTTCTTCTCCGGGTCCATGGCCTCCACCTTTTCCACGTCCTCATAGGCCGATACATCGGTCTGCTCTTCCACCAGCTCCCCCACCAGCTCGTCGTAGATCACCGGGTTGCGATGGGTGCACACCGCACAGTTGCTTTGCAGAAACTTCTCCTTTTCAAAGGTCTCTTCAAAGTCGGCCCCCTTCACCACAAAGGTCTTGCCGTTCTGTTCAATGTCCAGGATCTCTTTGTAGTGCACGGCCCGCATCACGGCCCGGTGGTCGATCATCCCCTCGCAGGGAATCCCCACAATGTAGAGCTGCTCCCGTTGGATCTGGTTCTCAATGATGTGCGTAACCATGTTGCGGGAATTGCAACCGTTCGCGATGACCCCGATCCTGTCGGTCCGCTTGGTCAGATAGTTGCACAGGTTCAGGCCGCAGAAGTTGTCCCAGTAGAGACGAGCCGCTTCCTCGGGGGCGGTGATCAGAACCGGCTGGTTCATCATGGGCATCGTCCCCTTCCGATACCCGATGAACACATCCACCTTCTCCTCCTGAAGCAGCCTTTTGGCGATCTCCTGGATCTTTTCCGTATACTTGACCATCATGCCACCTCAGCTCTCTTCTTGATAAAATACCGGGCCGGTCCCATGGCCTTCACTTCCTTTGCCACCTCATTGGCTACCTCAACAAACTTGGTGGCCTCCGCAGAAGATATCCACGAAAAATGAAGCCTTCCCGGCTCAATCCCCACATGCTCCAGAAGACCTTTCAGGAGCGCAAATTTTCTTCTGGCATAGTAATTACCTTCCAGGTAATGGCAGTCCCCGGGGTGTCACCCCGACACCCACACCCCGTCGGCCCCGTGCCGGAAGGCGGCCAGTATGAACTTGGGGCTCACCCTGGCCGAGCAGGGAACCCGGATAATCCGAAAGTTGGGAGGGTATTGAAACCGGCTTACCCCCGCCAGGTCCGCAGCCCCATAACTGCACCAATTGCAGAGAAATGTCGTAATCTTGGCTTCCCACTCACTCATCATTCTCTCCTGGTTATCAGATATGCTGAATACTGGATCCGCAAGGCATGAAGGCCGCCCCCCGCTTCAAAACTCCATCCGAGGCATCCGCTGCTCACCCATCCAGCCAGCTTCTATTCATCCCTTAATCCCTCAATCCTTTAATCCCCACTCACATCTCGTTGATCATGGCGATGATCTGATCTTCCCCGAATCCCTTCAGATTCAAGGCCCCTGACCGGCACGAGGCCACGCACAACCCGCATCCCTTGCACAGAACCGGGTTGATCTGGGCCTTGCCCGCAAACCGGCCTTCGCTCACAAACGAGGGCGCGGAATAGGGACAGATCTCCACGCACACCCCGCATCCGCTGCAATACAGGGGATTCACCTCGGCCACGGTCCCGCTCACCTGGAACTCCTTACGGGCCAAGAGGGTCACGGCCCGGGAAGAAGCGGCCAGGGCCTGGGCCGCTGACTCGTCAATCGATTTGGGATAATGCGCCATGCCGCACAAAAATACCCCGTCCGTGGCAAACTCGGACGGCCCCAACTTGGCATGGGCCTCCACAAAAAATCCGTCTTCGTTCATGGGCACCTTGAAAAACTGGGCCAGCTTCTGGTCCCGGTAGGGCACAATGGCCGCCGCCAGGGTCAACAGATCCGCCTTCATCACAATCGGCCGGCCCAGAATCGTGTCCATCACCTCAATTTCCAGCCTATCCTCGCCCGCACGGACCCGGGGCTTCCGGTCCAGCGAAAAACGGAAAAACCGAACCCCGGCCTCCCGGGCCGCCCGGTACAGATATTCCCTCTCCCCGTAGGTCCGGATGTCCCGGTACAGGATCACCACCTCCATATCGGGGTTCAACTCTTTCAGATGAAGCGCGCTCTCCATGCTGTGCGTGCAGCACACCCTCGAACAGTAGGGCCGTTCAGGCTCCCGCGACCCTACGCATTGGATAAAGACCGCGCTCTGAATCTCCTTAAGTGCCGGATCTCCCGCCATAAACCGACGGTCCAGCTCCAGGTGCGTCATCACACGCGGATCCCTGCCGTACAGATACTCCTCAGGCCGGTATTCCTGCGCACCCGTCGCAAGGATGGCGACACCGTGCTCGATCTGGCTGGTCCGCCCGTCCCCTGTCTTGACCTGGGTCTTGAAGTTGCCCACGAATCCTTCCACGGAGGTCAGCTCCGTGGACAGGTAGACGTGAATCCGCACATCCCTTTCCACATCGTCGATAAGTTTGCAAACCTGATCCTGGATGTCCTCTCCCTTCCATGTCTGGTAAAGGTCGAGGGCCTGTCCGCCCAGGACATTGGAACGTTCGATCAGAAAGACCTCATAGCCCTGGCGGGACAGGGTCCGGGCGCACATAAGCCCCGCTACCCCTCCGCCCACAACCAGGACATTCTGATCAATGCTGAGGGTCGATTCCTGAAGCGGTTCCATGAGCGCGACCTTGGCCACGGCCATGCGTACCAGGTCCTTGGCCTTTTCCGTGGCCAGTTCCGGGCTGTCCCTGTGAACCCACGAATCCTGGTTCCGAATGTTGGTCATCTCAAAGAGATACTTGTTCAGCCCGGCGGCCGCCAGGGTCTCCTGGAAAAGGGGCTCATGGGTTTTGGGCGTACACGCGGCCACCACCACCCGGTTGAGGTGGTTCTCCTTGATAACCCTGCTGATGGCATCCTGGGTGTCCTGGGAGCAGGTGTAGAGATTGTCCGCGGCATATACCACATAGGGAAGACCCGCGGCATATTCGCGGACCGCATCCACATCCACTACTCCGGCAATATTGATCCCGCACTTGCATACGAACACCCCAATGCGCGGCCGTTCGCCCACGACCGGGAGTTCAGGGATCTTTTCCTTGGCCTTGGTCAGGGTGTGCCTGGAAGGGCTCAGGATCTCGCCCACGGCACAGGCCGCGGCACTGGCATCTATGACCGACTGGGGGATGTCTTTGGGGTTCTGGAAGGCCCCGCCCACGAAGATCCCTTCCCGGGAAGTGGACACCGGCGCAAAGCTGGAGGTCTGGCAGAAGTTTCCCTCGGTCAGTTGGAGTTGAAGGGTCCTGCTCAGATCAATCAATTCGCGGGGCGTTTCAAAACCTACGGACAGGACCACCATGTCAAATGTCTCGGCCTTGAGCCGGCCGTCTTCAGTGGCATACTGGATCAGGAGATCCCCTGTGTCCCGGATCTCGTCGACCGTGTGGACCCGGGACCGGATAAACCGAATTTTGTGCTTGTTCCTGGCATCCTCGTAATATCTTTCAAAGTCCTTGCCATAGGTCCGCATATCCATAAAGAAAATGGCGCAGTCCAGGTCGCCCCGGGCGTGTTCCTTGGCAATCACCGCCTCCTTGATGGCATACATACAGCAGACCGAAGAGCAGTATCCGTGATCGCACCGGTGGATATCCCGGGAACCAACACACTGGAGCCATGCGATCTTGGCAGGTTCTTCCCGGTCGTAGGGCCGCATGAGATGTCCCAAATAGGGGCCGGATGCGGAGAGAATGCGCTCAAACTCCATAGAAGTGACTACATTGGGAGACTCCCGGCAGCACAGGGTATCAAGATCCTTGGGATCAAACACCTTGCTCCCCGGGGTCAGAACCAGGGCACCTACCCTCAGCTCGGTTTTCCTGGGCCGGTCGTCATACCGGACAGCCTCTGCCAGACATACCTTTTCGCAGAGACCGCAGCCGATGCAGATATCCCGGTCAATGTTGTAGGCGAGAGGGATGGCCTGGGCATATCGGATGGAAATGGCAGCTCGTTTGCCCAGTCCGCAGTCATATTCATTTACCCCGGTGATGGGGCACGCCTGTGCGCACTGGCCGCAGCCCGTGCACACGTCGGGATCTATGAACCGGGGATAATTGACAAGGGTGACGGTAAAATCTCCTGGCGCTCCCTCAACCGATTCCACCTCGGAATTGGTAATGATATGGATATTGAGATGCCGGCCGACCTCGACCAGTTTGGGCGAGATAATTCACATGGCGCAGTCGTTGGTGGGAAAGGTCTTGTCCAACTGGGCCATGATCCCGCCGATGCTTGTGGATCGATCCACCAGGTAGACATAATAACCGGCGTCTGCCAGATCCAGGGCCGCCTGCATCCCCGCGATGCCGGCCCCCACCACCATGGCGCTGCCGATGATTTCCCCGGCTTTTTTCTGCTTTTAGTGCATGGCATATCCTTTTTGCACGGTTAAACCGGGACAGGAAAAATTCCTTCCCGGCCGATGTCTCTTAAGGCCAAAAGGCCAGCCCTCACAATTCCAAAAATCGGAGATACGACGATCTTACACCGGTACTCCCAGAAACCTGGGGGTCCGCCCATCATACCCGCTCAGCCCGGCCTGCCCCTTTCTTTCCAGCTCGTTGAGCCTTTTTGAGACGGTGTAGACCGGAAGGCCGGTCAGTTCGGCCATCTCGCGCACCGAACGGGGTTGTTCCGCGATGACCACCGAAATCATTGCCTTTTCAAATTCCTCCGCAGCCGCCTCCCGGACGATCGCTTGGTAATCCGCCTCGGGCATAGTCTCCTGGTAAACATTTTTCTTCTCGGTGAGCTGCCTTGAAGAGCCAACCAGCCATCGCATCCTGGGCGAATTGAGGGTCCGTTCCAGGGCCGAGAGCGAAAGGGACCAGGGGGCCGGATCAAACGGCCCCAGCTCCTGTATCTGTTGGGTGAATTTTTTCACATTATCAGCGAAAACTTGACCTTCGGCTGCGCTGGACCACTTCAGTTCCATACGCTCACGGCCAATCCCCGACAGGTCCAGCAGCTCCTGGACCACGGCCATGCGCCGAAGGGTGTAGAGATTTCCATCAATGTAATGACAGTCGCCGATGTGGCACCCGGAGATGAATACGCCGTCAAATCCCTTTTGCAGGCCGTCAATCACATACCCGGGGTCCACGCGGCCGGAACACATGACCCTGATCACCCTCATGGTGGGAGGATACTGGAGCCGGCTTACCCCTGCCAGGTCAGCGCCGGCATAAGAGCACCAGTTGCACAAGAAAGAGAGGATTCGAGGCTCAAAAGTCTCACTCATGTCAGATCTCCCTTGCGAAGGTTCAGATTCGCTCAGCTCCCGCACGGATCGCCGCCCGAATCTGGCGATCCCGGAAGTGTTTCATATCAATGGCCTTCTGAGGGCAGGCGGCAGCGCATACCCCGCACCCCTTGCAAAGGGCCGAGATATTTTCAGCGCGATATCCCTTTCCTGGGACCTCCACCAGCCGGATCGCGCCAAAGGGGCAGGAGGCCTCGCACAACCCGCACCCGATGCAGAGATCCTGATCCACCACCGAGACGATGGGTTCCACGTCAATGGTCTCCTGGCTCAGCAGACGCGCGGCCCTTCCGGCAGCGGCCTGGGCCTGGGCGATCGATTCCTCGATGGGCTTGGGATAATGGGCCAGACCGCACACAAACACGCCGTCTGTGGAAAAATCGACAGGCCTCAGCTTGATGTGGGCCTCCAAGAAAAAACCGTCCTCATTCAACGGCACTTTGAGCATCTTGGCGAGGTCTTCGACAGGCCTCGGAACAATGGCAGTGGCCAGGTTAAGATAGTCCACATAGAGGTGTATCGGCCTTCCCAGGATGGGGTCGGTTACGCCAATGCGGAGCATCTTTTTGCCGTCTTTGTCCACCTTTTCCACTGTAGGTTTCTGGTCCACGGAAAAGCGGATGAAGAGGACCCCCCGTTCCCTGGCCTCGCGATAAAGGTCTTCTCTTTGACCAAAGGTGCGGATATCCCTGTAAAGGACCGTAACATCCAGATCCGGTCGGGCCTTTTTGAGGGCAATGGCCTGCTGGATAGAGGCGGTGCAGCACAGCTTTGAGCAATAAGGCCTCTCCGGCTCCCGAGAGCCTACGCACTGGATAAAGGCCACGCCGTCACAGGCGGCTAGGCGCTCGGGTTCCTTCTCAAAGAGTTGCTCCAGTTCGTGCCAGACAGTGACCCGGTCACTCTCGCCGTTCAGATATTCCTGCGGGGAACAGGGGACTCCACCGGTGGCCACGATTACTACCCCGTGTTCCAGAGTCTTTTCCCCGGACGGCTGTTTTACCTTGGTGGTAAAGTTCCCTACAAAACCGCTGATATCCTGGATATCCGCCTCCAGGAGGAGATCGATCCGGTCGTGCGCTTGAATACGCCGTGTAAGGTCGGCAATAAAATCAGGGACCGATTCCCCGTTCCAGGTAGTCCTGACGTTATTCGCCTGTCCGCCGAGGACGCCTGATCGCTCTACAAGAAAGGTATGGAAGCCCTGATCCGCCAGGTTAAGGGCGGCGGCCATGCCGGCCACACCGGCCCCGATCACCAGGGCATTGTGATTGACCTCCAGTTGTAACCGGTCAATCGGTTCCAAAAGACTGGCTTTGGCCACGGCCATGCGGACCAAATCCTTGGCCTTGGTGGTGGCCCTTTCCGGTTCTTTTTGATGCACCCACGAATCCTGATCCCGGATATTGGCAAACTCAAAAAGATACGGGTTCAGGCCCGCCTCCCGGATAGTCTCCTGAAAAAGGGGCTCATGGGTCCTGGGCGTGCAGGCGGCCACCACCACCCGGTTGAGGCGGTGTTCCTGTATGGTCTTGCGGATGTTTTCCTGGGTGTCCTGACTGCACGTGAAGAGGTTGTCGCCGGCATACACCACGTTGGGGAGGGTCTTGGCGTATTCCCTGACCGCGGGCACATCCACCACCCCGCCGATGTTGATGCCGCAATGGCAGACAAAGACCCCTACCCTGGGCTCCTCATCTGCCACCGATTTCTCCGGGGGGTATGACTTTTCGGTGGTAAGCGTATTTCGAGCCGGGGAAAGGAGGGCGGCAGACGCGGAATAGGCTGCAGAGGCCTCCATGACCGATTGCGGAATGTCCTTGACACCGGCAAAGGCCCCGCATGAAAAGATGCCTGGCCGGGAAGTGGCCACCGGCTGGAATGAACTCGTTGATGCAAATCCATCCCTGTCCAAGTCGATGTCCAGCTTGGATGCAAGTTCCCGAATCTCCGGCGATATCTCGAGCCCGGTGGAGAGGACCACCAGATCAAAGACCTCGTCGCGGATTTCCCCGTTTTCTGTCACGTAATGGATGCTGAGATCGTCTGACCCGGGGCCTGCCGGCTCGATGCTGTGAACCCGCGATCGGATAAAGCGCACCCCCTCCTCGTCTCTGGCCCGCATATAGGTCTGCTCAAAACCCTTGCCGTGGGTGCGCATATCCATAAAAAAGATGGCGGTTTCCAGGTCTCCTCCGGCATGTTCCCTGGCCACAAGGGCCTCCTTGATGGCATACATGCAACAGACCCCCGAGCAGTAGGGATTGGCGCCCTCATGCATGTCCCTGCTCCCCACACACTGGAGCCACGCAATCTTTGCCGGGGCCTTGTGGTCGGAAGGACGGGTCAAATGACCTTCGAAAGGTCCGGATGCGTTCAGGATACGTTCAAACTGCATGCTCGTAACCACGTTAGGCAAACGTCCGTAACCGTAGACATCCATGCCGGAGGGATCAAAAGAGGTGAAACCAGGGGCCAGTATTATAGACCCCACGTCAATCTGATGCACCTTTTCCTTTTGATTAAAATCAATGGCCCCGGCCGGGCAGAATTTTTCACAGGCCCGGCACTTGCCCTTTTCAAAATAGATGCAGTGATCTGCATCAATGGCATATTTCAGGGGCACGGCCTGCGGATAGAGGACATAGGCCGCCTTTCTGGTGCCGAGACCTTGATTATATGCATCCTCCACCTTTCGCGGGCATTTATCAGCGCATACGCCGCACGCAATGCACTTGTCCGTATCCACATACCGGGGGCGTTCCCGAACCGTGACAGTAAATCGTCCCGGTTCCCCCTCAATGGATTCCACCTCAGACAGGGTCAGGAGCCGGATGTTGCGGTGCCGGCCCACTTCCACCAGTTTTGGGGAAAGAATACACATGGAGCAGTCATTGGTGGGAAAGGTCTTGTCAAGGGCACTCATGACCCCGCCGATGGCAGGGGATTTTTCTACCATGTGTACCAGAAAGCCTGAATCAGCGAGGTCCAAGGCCGCCTGGATGCCGGCGATGCCGCCCCCCACAACCATGACCGCGCCGTAAAAATTTTCCTGCGGTTTCTTTTTCATGATGTGATCCCTAACCCGGAATATAAGGACACTGCCAATGAAACGCCTACTATTTTCAAGTCATGACAACTGGTCGGCCTTATTAAAAAAATGTCGCCATTTCGCAAAATTATTCATCCAGCTCCCCAGCCGGCAGCGCAGTCAATATCGCGAATGTTCATGACCCTGCTTTATGCATATACCGCAAACTTGCCAAGCCCATGCCTACAGCAAAAATGTAAATGCATATATAGAATGAATCGTTGTTTGTCAAGGAGTATTCTGTAGAAAAATCAATCAGCAGGCCTCCCCGTGCCAGCCTGCACGCGGCGGGTTGGCTAGCTAACCATATGATAATAGAGGCTTTTTTGAATAGGAAAGAGCTTACTCAAGGAAGTGGGAGACGCGCCGGGTCGGCAAGGCCGGCATCCAGCCACAGGCAAGTCCATATGGCCCCTGCTTAACCGAATATATTGGTTCCCTGGGCAAGGCACTCTTGCAGTCGCGACTTGATGATCTTGGCAATCCGTTTCATAAACAGAAAGGCCATTTCATAGTCCTTATAGAACAGGGCCTCCAGATCCGGTCCTCTCCACATATAGATCTTGACGTCCGTGAGGGCCTTTGCAGAGGCAGTGTATTTCTTTTCTTCAGTGTCCACCACGGCCGAGTAACCGAATGTGGCGCCCCTTGCCAGGGTGTGGATCAAGATATTCATGTTCGGGCTTTTCTGAACCTCCAGACCCACCTTGCCCTCGATAATGGCGCACAGGTAATGGGCATAGTCGCCTTCCTTGAAGATATATTGGCCGGCGCTGTAGTCCTTGACCGCCGTGACTTTCATAATATTTTTGAGCATCGGGTCTTTCAGGTAACTCAACAGGATAACCGACTTCAGATCTTGTAAATCAAACATCGTCTCCTCCACTGTCCAGATGAACCCCCCTGTACAAGGGATTATCAAGGTTTATGTTCCGGCAAATACACCCGGCGTAACCACGGGGCAGGTGCATCCAAAACCGGCTGAACAGCGCCTATGCGCAAAGCCCCTTTCTAAAGCTTCTCCCCCTTACTTCGACAAACCCATTCCACCTTGGCCATTTTCTTTCCAAAATGCTTGATGAAGTATTCGCTCAATTCATCAAAAAGGACCTTCCACGTGGATGTTCCAGCCATATAAGCGGACATGATATCTTCCAGAAGCTGATCAAGCTCCCCCATCTTGTCCTTCGGCAAAAACGCAATCGCCCCCTTGCGAATGCAGGCCATGAGGGCATCATAATTCATCGCGTGGGCAGTGAGCATCATGGCCGGCGTACCTTTTTCAATACACTCCTCCAGCAGTTTGAGACCATCAACGCCCATGATATCCAGGAGGGCCAGGTCGTAGCGGTATTTCTCTATTTTCTCGGACGCTGTCTGGTAATCCAGGGCCTTGTCAACGTCACAGTTCTCCAACAATTCGTCTATGGTTGCCAGGACGTCTTCTTCGTCATCTACGGCCAGGATCCTCTTCCCCTCAAGGTTGAATTTTCTGTCAGCCATTTCTGCCCCTCCCTGTTCATTAGAGACCACGTACCTTGGCTTGCTTTAGAAGAACGAATGAGAACGGTCAAATTAAAATTAAATAGAATCCTATCGACATATCAATGGGCTGTCAAGTGTAAAACTGTGGCAGACCTCCCCCCCTCTGCGGTTGCCCGGGGCGTTTTGTTTGAAACCTGAAAACGGGCCCCCTGTAGCAGGATAGCTGTTGTTTCCCGGGCCGGAATCTTTAAAACCGGGCCACCGGGGACACGCACACATTGCCGCTATCCTGGGCATGGAACCACATACCGTTACCTGTGGACGCCGGGAACTGATGATGGGGAGATTGGACAATGACCGGATTCGTGCAGCAGGAGCAGGCCGCCTGCCACAGGAAAAAACGCCTGAAATCATAGAAGCGACTGCAGAGATTATGGAATACAAAACTGCCGGACAGACCGTGAGTTGAAGGACCGGTCTTTTTCTATTTCGTAAAGCTGAAAGATGGCGCGTCAGCAAAGCTTTTCAGACAAAGAGGGCGCCGCGGCTTACGGCGCCCTGTACACAATGCTCCCGAAAAACGGCATTCCTATTCAACGGGATATCCCGCTTTTGTCCAGGCCAGCCATCCTCCCCGGATGCTGACAACATTCTTGTATCCCATGGGTTCGAGACTGCAACAGGCCAAACTGGCCCGTCCGCCGCTCCTACAGTACATCACGATTTTGGTGGTCTTATCCGGCACCACTTTGGCGATCTTGAATTCCAAAAGGCCCCTTGGAATATTGATGGCCCCGGGGATATGGCCCTGTTTGTACTCCCTGGGCTCCCGACAGTCCATAAAGATCGCTCCTCCCTTGTCGAGCTGGGCCTTGGCCTCTTCCACACTGATCTCTGTAATCTTGGATCTGGCCTGCTCCACCAGGTCCTTCTTGGTAAGGTCCTTTGCCAGTGTCATGGGCGCGCTAATAGCAAAAGCGAACCCGATGACCAGGGCGAACACCACAACCTTATATTTTCTTTTCATTGGTTTCCTCCTTTTGCAAATAACACTTTCAACTCTGAATCATTATTTCAGTTGACTTCAATGATGCCTCTCACCACAGGCCTGCTTCCACCTCCTTTCGTCCAAAAAATGCCTCCTTCTCATTTCTCCTGAGCGCTGTGCGGGATATTTCTGCTCCTGAATCTTCATGCTGAACAGGCTACCACCATGAAACGACCTTGTCGTTTTCAAAGATCATATCGATGAGCTTCTCGTAGTCAGCCCCTTCCGCAACCAGCGAAAATTCGGAGACTTCGTTCCCCTCAGAAAGGATGGCCATCAGGGTGTTTGCAATGTCATCCGGCTCTGACTTTAATATGTGCAGCAATTTCATTTTGAGCTCCTATCCAAAAGGTATAATCAGATCCATTTCCTTTAGTTTATTACCGATCTGTTCCAGGGTCAGGTACTGGAAACCGTGCTTCTCCGCATTAACCTTGTTGTTGGAGAAATACTCGCATTCCATGTCCTCCAGCCATTCAAGGTTCTCCTTATACTCCTGGGTCATGTCCACTTCCACATCTATGACGAACATGTAGGAATAAAAATTTTCCACCGCCAGACCCAGCGTGGAACGCGACCCCTCCCAAAGATCTTCTTTCCTTCGCACCAAAAATGCCACGTGTTTGATGTCTTCCATATAATCCGTGCCTCCCTAAAATGCGACATACCGGTCGCATTCTTCAATCAGTTCGCCATGCCTGGCCTGAGTGGCATAATCCTTTTCCCCGATTCCCACCACGGGCGGCTTGAGATTATGGCTTTCGAAGCCCACATTGCACAGGGACATCTTGGCCAGACCTTCCAGCTCGCCGAAACGAGGATCCTGGGTCAACACGGTCCCCAAGTGGGTGAAAAATATGGTCACTTCCACGTCGCCCTTGTTTTTGGCCGCCTGGCACAACCGGATGACTTTGTCCAAATGCTTGTCAGAACTGACAAGAACTCCCAGTTTTCTGGCCATAGCTCTCTCCTGACATTTGTCTGCGCCGAATGAAAGGGAAGGACGCACGCCGATCCCTCAACCCAGCCTGTTTGCTATTTTATCTTGAGATAGAAACGGGTGAAACCCTCGTCGTCCTTTTCCCCCAGGTAGGTGTGCCCCGCCTTGTTGGCAAAGCCGGGAAGATCGTTCTTGGTGCCTGGATCTGTGCCCAAAATCTCAAGAATTTGACCTGATTTCATCTTGCCGACCGCCTTCTTTGTCTTGAGAAGCGGCATGGGGCAACTCAATCCTCTACAGTCCAATGTTTCGTCCGGTTTAATCTCTTCAGCCATAACCATAACCTCCTTGTGTGATTTGTTGTTATCGAGACAAGAACCGAAAAAAAACGTCAAATGCCTTTCGGCGGAAGGGCCTCTTCATGAACGAAAGCATTGGGTCGGCCTTCATGGTTGTGAGGGCAACCTTACATTTCTACCGTGAACTTATCGGTTTCTTCATTCCATGTGGCCAGGAGATAGTAGGCGCAAAGAATGAGGAACAGGATCACCAGCGTCCACTTGTACGTAAGGTAATAGGGCATAAAAACCGCTTTTCCGATCAACGCCTTAAAACCCTCCGAGGCATTGATCAGGGTCTTGAAGAGGGAAGTGGATAGACAAAAGCAGACCACGGCAATGATGAGCTTGACCTGACCTTCTCCGGCCCTCCACACCGAACCGCTTCCGCATCCACCGGCCAACAGCATACCGAAGCCGAAAACAATGCCGCCTGCCAGGCTGCCGAACCAGAAGGTCTGGGTCACATATACTTGTTCGCCTCTCAGTCCGGTCCATTTCAGGGCGGCAAAACCCAGGATGCTAATCATCAGACTGATGGCTATCCCCCGGGGAACCTCTCCTTCACCGGTCATAAACGGATCCCTGAAGCCCCTCACAAAACAAAAACGGCAGCGTTGAATAATCACACCGAATGCGATGCCGCACAGAAGAAGACCGCCGATTTTTGTGAGGGACTGGCGAGCGTACAGCGAGGCGCAGATGATGGCAAAAAGAAAAACAGCCGCCCCGATATAAGGCTCAATGTTCAACCAATTGAAAGCCCCTTCCGACTTGGCGGAGCGCCCCCCTCCAGAGGACCCTGTGGGCAGGTGTTCCAGCTCCCAGTATATGTAACGAAGCCCAAGGTAGGCGCCCACAAACAGCCCCGCCATCATAGCCGCCCCGCCCAGGGAAAGCGCGCTGAGCGCAGAATAAAATCCGCCCACATTACATCCGCCGGCCATGGCGGCCCCTATCCCCATCAGCGTGCCACCCACAACGCCCTTGATCAGTTCAAGGGGAGGGGCCATTCGAATGGCAAACTGCTTTGCCATAAGGGCCGAGCCAAAGGCCCCCCAGATCAATCCCAGGGTGAGGATTGAATTTGTAGAGACGAGGGGGGAGATAGGGGGATGCTGATAAACACCGATAAGGCTGAAGAACCAGTCACCCCAGTTCCTGAGCCCCCCGGCAACCCCCCATGGCCTCGCCCAGGCAAATGTGATCACACTCATAATACCGATCAGAAGGCCTCCCAGCCATATGGGCCAGTTTTCGAAAAAGACCTTCTGATAGCCCTGTTTCAAGAGCCTGAAGAATACGCTGCCTTCACTTTCATCGTTCATGGCAATCTATTCCTGCATAGGGTTAACAGCCTTCGTCTTCCACAATCACAAACTTGTTTTTCCGGGCAGGACCTGTCTGAGGAGGCAAGGGGGCAGGCGGAACCGTCCGCCCGGACCCTTGTTGCGCGCTGATCGAGGTATCAGGAGCGATCAGGCCCGCATCTTTTTCCACCTCCTCTGCCAGGGCGAAGAGCGTGGCTTTATCGTAAAATCTCCACGCAACCATGAAATTGGGGTCTGCCTGAATGGCCTTCTGGAAATAGCCTTTGGCCTCTGTATATCTTTTCCTCTCAAACGACTGAAGGCCCGATCGAAACATCTTGATACATAGGTCCTTGTCAGGGAAAGACGGGCTCTGTTGTTCAGCAAAGACGGACGGTGTGATAAGCCATAAGAAGGCAGCAAAAAAGACACAAGCAACGGATCGACTGCAAACGGGAGGGCGCATCATAACCTACTCCTCTTGCTTTTTGTTCGACAACCTGCCCGAGGCGATAAGTGTTCCGACCTGTGGGACACGAAGACGATTATAAACGTCTCAGGCTTTCCAAAGAAGCGTTGACAGTTAAGTGCAGCAAAAAGTTGGAGATTATGGTGTATACGTGCTTCCTAAATTACAAGCAGCAACTGATTGTTTATAGAGGAAAATAATGAAGACGCAAAATCCCTTTACAATCAGGATTTTTGCATTTTTGTTGATTTGAGAACAATGTCATTCCCTTGCCTAAAGGGAGCGGAGTAGTTGCGGCGTCCCTTGATGATGCGGGGCATCTCGATCACCAGTATCTACGGTAAAGTCCAAAGCATTCGCAACCAGTTGAAATTATGTCGCCCCTGCTACTATTGTCGTCATTTAGGCAAAAGCCGGAATCCAGAACGGTTTCGGCATAATACAGCAAATGGATGCCGAATCGAATCCTGTATGACTCAGCAGAAAAGGTTCCGGCACTCAAGCATCTATTAATGACATTGGGATTGATAAAGCATTATACCGCACAGGTTACGTCTGTCAAGAGATTTTGCTTAAAAATGTTTCTTTTGCATCGGCTGGGTGGGGATGGCCGAGATCGTATCCCGGGCACATACACTGGAACAGCATCCTCATTGACTGGTTCTTGGCCCCCGGCAACAGCTCTTCAGAGGTGGTGATCCGCCAAAGCCATCAATCGCCGTCCAAGAGCAGTTTCACACCCCAGAATCCCGTGAACCCGGAATCCGTCACTGTCCGATCCCGGCCCGTGCCTCAAAACCGGCTCTCTTCACACTGTCAGCCGTGCTACATGCTTCCCGGCCTTGGCTATGATGACCTCTTCGCCCGCCGTGGTACGGTTGCGATAACAGCTCCTCTGCATAAAGACGCCCCCTTGGACAGGATCGGCATATCTGCAGACCCAATTCACGTGCCATTTCAAAGTCGTTTTTCGGAAAGGCGGATGGCGTTTTGGTGGAGCGGAGATAGCGGAGGGCGCAGGCACGCCTCGTGATACGAAGGTTTCCTGGCTGCCGCTCACAACGAATCAGCTCTAAATCTCCTTTGTTGATGTGCTTTGATCGATCGGGTTTAGGCATGTTCCCCTCCCCTCCGATTAGAGAATATTTCCTCAATCGGGGTCACGTCTATTTACGGGTTGGAATTTTTGCAAAATCTGCATGCATAGGCGCTTCCAAACCATTCCTCTACAACAGTGAATATCTCATCTTTATCCATGCCGCTTTTCCGTAAATCCTGAACGGCCTGCTCAAGCATTACCGCAAAGAGCTCTTCTGCCATAACCGGTTTCTTTGACATATTATCTCCTTTCCGGATAAGCCCTCAATGAAGTTCGAATTTCCGAATCGCTTTGATCTGCTCCCCCCGGGGATGGAGAGATCTCCCCGTGAATAGGCCTTAGCAACAGTTGAAGTCATGTATCACCTCAATAATTAGGGGGGTAACTGCGAACCTAGTGCCGGGGCAGAAGAATCTTTCTTCCGCTCCGGGCCTCCGGGCTGGTCTCTTGAGTGACTTATCTGCGGGGGACACCCGCCTGCAAGGCCAATTGAGCGTTATTGCCAAGACTTTCGTCCCGTGGATCTGCGATCGCAGAAGGAAGTAACATGGGTAACAAGGCAATGGCG
>JAGHEC010000041.1 GCA_021159525.1 Deltaproteobacteria bacterium
ATATCGTCGGGGCTGAACCGAAGGTTCCTGAAAAGCTTCTCCTCTACCTGCCTGCAAAGAGAAAAATTTTCCCGGATAGCCTTGATGATCCGTTCCCGGCCCTGCCCGTATCTCTCGATGATGTAGGCGAGACGCTCGTCCAGGCTGACAATCCGGTCGTGGTTGACCCGCTTGTCTGCATAGAAGACGATTTCCTTTTCAGAGCAGTTTCCGTTCAGGTCATAGTCCTTTAACCGGACATGTTCCGCCACCAGGGGGGCGATTTCCTCAAGGTGGTGCCTCAGACAGATCTGGCGGCCTATTTCGGAGTGATCCTGACCCGTCCGGAGAGAGGCGGTCTTCCCGATGTCGTGCAAAAGGCCCCCGACCGTGGCGGTTTTTACAGAGACATGGATGCCTGAATGCTGGAGGTTCCGGGCGATAATGTGGGCCACCTTGGCCACGACCACCGAATGGGCCTTTATATTATCGAGCATCTGGTAGGCATCCATGAGATTGTAGCATTCTTGAATGGACGGAATCATCTTTGCACCTCTATTCAAAGCTGCTGGAGCATACCAGCCGGTTGTCCTGCGTTCAACCCAAAAAGCGCCAATTGCACGGGGAGAAACAGGGAGGCCCGGCATAAAGCGCAATGTTGACAAAGGAGCCTGTTTTGTTTAAGGTCTTCTGGTACGGTCCTGGGCGCAAGCAACAGGGCGTCGCCGTGTTTGAGGCCGGGGTTCTTAGCCGCAGGCCGGCCGTACTGTGGACACAGCCTGTTATCCCATCCAGGGGCCAATTATGACCGACCCAAGCGGGCTACCGGACACGCCGGGCATTTGCTGATTTATGCGCGGGCGTGCGGCACAAACGGAAAGGGGGCGTCGGCTATTTCTGACTTCTCACAAAATAGCGGCAGGATAACCACATTCCATATCCTTCGGGAGGAACGTAAGCATCTGAAGAGCCGACTCAGGCTCCATTCCAAGTGGAAAAAGACGGTGCTGATCATCCCGCTTCTCGCCAGTGAATACACTGATCCGGCCAATCATGCGACCTTTCAGCGAATACTCAGGCAGTTGAAAGAGGTAACCTATGTGTCGAAAATCATCTTTGGCCTGGATCAGGCCACCCGGGAAGAGGCCTTTGCCCTCAAGGACCTGATAAGGGGTTATGACATCAAGAATTATCTGATTCAATGGAACGACGGGCCCGGATTCAGCGGGATTTACCAGAAACTCAACGAGGCGGGGTTCAATATCAGCGATCCGGGCAAGGGCAAGAACATGTTCCTCAGCTTCGGGATTGCCATCGCGCTGGGGGCCGAGTCCATCGGCCTGATCGACGCAGACATCCGCACGTTTCGACGGGTGCAACTGGATCGGCTTTTTTATCCGGTGGTGGCCCTCAATTACGATTTCTCCAAGGCCTATTACGCACGCATTATGGACAACCGGTTGTACGGCCGGGTGAAGCGGCTTCTCCTGGATCCCCTTCTTATCGCGCTTAAACGACGGTTTACAGAAAGCCAGGAGCAGAAGATGCTGAATCTGATCCAGTTTCTGCTGGACTTCAACTATCAGCTCTCCGGGGAAGTGGCCTTTCATGTGGACCTGTTAAAGCGGATGCGGTTTGCTACCAACTGGGGCGTGGAGATATTTACCCTGATCGAGGTCTATCGCAAGGCCTCGGCCCCGGCCCAGGTAATGTTTTCCAAGGAGCCCTTCGACCACAAGCACCAGGATCTCTCGGCCCATGACCGCACCAAGGGGATCAATCGCATGGCCATCGATATCGTGACCACCTTGATGAACGCCCTGGTTATTGAAGAGGGCCTCGAGATATCCGATACCTTTTTCAGGGATCTGGCCGTTACCTACCAGGCCGTGGCCGAACAACAGGTGAAAAAATATTCGGATGACTCGGGGTTTAACAATCTGACCTATGATCGTGACGCCGAAGAATATCTCATCAAGCAGGTGTTTCGGAATTCCATCCTCGAGGCTGGTGAAATGCTGATTTCTCCCTACCGAATGACAGAGAAGTTGTTGAGGTTAATCCACACCCATCCTGAATTCAAACCTTTTGTGGACAAGGGGCTTGCCCGGACCATCCTGGATGTGGAGCAAAAAACAGAACGGTCTCTCTTTGAAACGCCCCAGACCGTCTCATGGGAGCGGGTGTCCAACAAATTGCCTCACATCTTTTATGATTTGATAGAAGTCGTTGAAAGTGAGAAAAGACGTTTTTCCTGACACCAGAGGAGGCCTGCGCTCCCGGGAACCTCGACCATCCGGGGAATCGATACCCCCTTTATTTCTGGTTTTCACCGATTTGGACGGCACCCTTCTGGATCACGACACTTATGAATGGGAAGCGGCGGTCCCGGCCCTGGAACAGTGCAAAAAAAAGGGGATTCCCGTTATCCTTGTCTCAAGCAAGACCCGGGCCGAAATAGAGGTCCTGCGTTGCAGGATGGGCCTTTCAGCGCCCTTTATCTCAGAAAACGGAGGAGGCATATTTTTTCCACGGGAGACATTTGCCGATCCTCCTCCTGAGGCGTTCCCTGCCGGCAATACTCCCTCCCCTTTTAAGCCCGGGGGCCGGGGAATTGAGTCCCCGGCAGATGCTGGTCTGTGGCAAATATCCCTCGGAGTTTCATACCCCTGTCTGGTCAAGGCCCTGAAAGCGATCCGGCGCGAACTGAACCGGAACATCAGGGGATTCTCAGATATGGCGGTTGAGGAAATAGCCCGGCTTACGGGCCTGAACAAAGAGGAGGCGCGGTGGGCCGCCATGCGCGAGTATGATGAGCCTTTTATCATTGAGGCCGGTGAACCCGACGACCTGGTCCCCCTCCACCGGGCGGCCGGGAAAAGACGCCTCCTGATCACAGCAGGCGGCCGGTTTTACCACTTGCAGGGGAAAAATGATAAGGCAGCGGCTATGGAATGGGTGGCGGCCTGGTACAGGACGGGTCACGGGGATGTGACGTCCATTGCCCTTGGCGACAGCCCCAATGATTTTGCCATGCTTGAGCGGGCCGACATTCCGGTCTTGATCCGCTCTCAGCACACGTTTCCAGACTTGAAACAACGAATCCCAAGGCTCAGGATTTCGGAACAGTCAGGTCCGGCAGGATGGAATGCCGCTCTATTAAGCATATTGAGCCAGAATGGAGAAAAGGTTCATGAACCAGGGGTTTGAAAAAGAGGTGAACCCTGAAAATATCAAGAGGGCTGAACTGGTGGTGTGCATACCCTCCTACAACGAGGCCGATGCCATCGGTTATCCGGTGATCCAGGCGGATCTGGGGTTGCAGGACTATTTTGGCGGGATGGAGACGGTCATCATCAACTGCGACAACAATTCGCCCGACAATACACGGCAGGCGTTTCTGGAGACCCGGACCAAAACTCCCAAAATCTATATTTCCACAGAACCCGGGGTCAAGGGAAAGGGCAATAATTTCAAGAATCTGTTTGAAAAGGTGGTGCAACTCAAGGCCAAGGCGGTGGTGGTGGTGGATGCAGACCTCAAGAGCATTACGCCCGAGTGGATCAAGCACCTGGGCGCCCCGCTGTTCCAGGGCTTTTCCTATGTGGCCCCCCTTTACATCCGGCATAAATACGACGGAACCATTACCAACGGCATTGCGTATCCCATGATCAGGGCGCTGTACGGAAGGAGGGTCCGGCAGCCGATCGGGGGCGATTTCGGTTTCAGCGGCAGACTGGCCCGGGCCTATCTGGAGAGCGATTCGTGGAATGAGTCCGTGGCCAATTTCGGCATTGACGTCTGGATGACCACCCTGGCCATCAACCAGAGGATTCAGATATGCCAGGCCTTCATGGGCCGTCCCAAGATTCACCGGACCAAGGATCCGGGATCTGACCTGGGTCCCATGTTCCGCCAGGTGGTGGGCACCATCTTTGCCCTGATGGAGCCGTTTGAATCATTCTGGATGAAGGTCAAGTATAGCAGGCCAACGGCCATATTCGGTTTTGGCCTGGGCGAGGTGGAGATGCCGCCCAAGGTAACGGTGGACACAGACAACCTTTTGCATCAGTTTCACAACGGATTTGAGCAGTTCAGCCACATCTGGGAACAGATTCTCACTCCGGATGTATACCGGAAGCTCAAAGAGATCGGCGGTCTCAAGGAAAAGGAGTTCAATTTCCCCACTGACCTGTGGGCCCGGGTTCTTTTCGATACGGCGGTTTCGTATGGCAGGACAGTGATTGAGCCGGAAGAGATGATGGATTCCCTGATCCCCCTTTATTTCGGGAGGACCCTTTCCTTTGTAAAGCGTACCCGGAAGATGTCCATCAAGCAGGCCGAAGAGGCTATTGAAACCGATTGTGAGACCTTTGAGATGACCAAGCCCTATCTGATCCAGCAATGGAAAAAAAGGGGAATCAAATGAGAAATTGAGAAGCTCTGAATTTCCAAAATGTCAAGGTCCCAAATTCCTGAATTCCCAACTCTCTAATTAAGGAGACGTAAATGCCGAAACGCGAGGATATCAAACGTGTCATGATTATCAGTTCTGGGCCTATCATCATCGGTCAGGCCTGTGAATTCGATTACTCCGGGACCCAGGCCTGCAAGGCCCTCCGAAAACTGGGGTATGAGATTGTACTGGCCAATTCCAACCCGGCAACCATTATGACCGACCCGGGCATGGCCGAGGCCACCTATATCGAACCCCTTAATCTCCAGGTTATGGAGGAGATCATCGAGAAAGAGAGGCCGGATGCCCTCCTCCCCAATCTGGGAGGCCAGTCCGGGCTGAACCTGGCCTCGGAACTGGCCCGGACCGGGGTCCTGGAAAAATATGATGTTAAGATCATCGGGGTGGACGTGGATGCGATCAAACGGGGAGAAGACCGGATTGCCTTCAAGGAGACCATGGAACGTTTGGGCATCGAAATGCCACGGAGCGAGCCGGCCTTCAGCGTTAAGGAGGCTGAAAAGATCGCGGACAGGATGGGTTATCCCGTAGTGATCCGGCCTGCCTATACCATGGGAGGCACCGGGGGCGGCCTGGTTTATAATGTGGAAGATCTTCAGGTGATTGCCAGCCGGGGAATCTCGGCCAGTCTCGTAGGTCAGATCCTGGTGGAGGAATCGGTGCTGGGATGGGAAGAGCTGGAACTGGAGGTGGTTCGAGACGCCAAGAACCAGATCATCACGGTCTGTTTTATCGAGAACGTGGATCCCATGGGGGTCCATACAGGCGATTCCTTCTGCACCGCGCCCATGCTGACCATTGATCCCGAACTTCAGAAAAAACTTCAGAAATACTCCTATGACATTGTGGAGGCCATCCGAGTCATCGGCGGTACCAATATCCAGTTTGCCCACGACCCGGTAACCGGCCGGGTGGTGGTAATCGAGATCAATCCCCGGACATCTCGATCCTCGGCCCTTGCCTCCAAGGCCACCGGTTTTCCCATCGCCCTCATATCGGCCATGCTGGCCGGGGGACTGACCCTGGACGAGATTCCCTACTGGCGGGAAGGGACCCTGGACAAGTATACGCCGTGGGGTGATTATGTGGTGGTCAAGTTTGCCCGGTGGGCCTTTGAGAAATTCGAGGGGAGCCTGGATTGTTTGGGGACCCAGATGCGGGCGGTAGGAGAGGTCATGAGCATCGGCAAGACCTACAAAGAGGCCTTCCAGAAGGCCATCCGGTCCCTGGAAAACGGACGGTACGGCCTGGGCTTTGCGAAAGATTTCAACAAGAAATCCCTGGACGATCTTATCGAGCTGCTGGCCGAGCCCTCCAGCGAGCGGCAGTTCATTATGTACGAGGCCCTCAGGAAAGGCGCGGACATCGACCTGCTTCACGCCAAGACCCACATCAAGCGATGGTTCATCGAACAGATGAAAGAGCTGGTGGACCTGGAACAAAAGGTCCTCGGGCATAAAGGCGGTCCGATCCCCGACGATCTCCTTGCCCAGGCCAAAAAAGACGGTTTTTCAGACCGTTATCTGGCCCAGCTACTCAAGATTCCGGAAAATGACATCCGACAGAAACGCAAGGCCGTCGGCGTGGTGCAGGGTTGGGAGCCGGTCCCGGTGAGCGGTGTTGAAAATGCGGCTTACTACTACTCCACCTACAATGCGCCGGACCGGGTGAAGGTCAGCGACCGCAGGAAGGTGATGGTCCTGGGCGGCGGACCCAACCGGATCGGACAGGGGATCGAGTTTGATTACTGCTGTGTGCATGCGGCCTTTGCCCTGCGGGACGAGGGAGTGGAGTCGATCATGATCAACTGCAACCCCGAGACCGTATCCACTGATTACGACACCTCGGACAAGCTCTATTTTGAACCCCTCACCGTAGAGGATGTCCTGAGCATCTATGAAAAGGAAAAACCCGAGGGCGTTATTGTCCAGTTCGGGGGCCAGACCCCCCTCAACATCGCCAACGAGCTGGCCTCGGCAGGGGTGAACATCATCGGCACGCCCCCGGAGATGATCGATCTGGCGGAAGACCGGGACCGCTTCCGGCTCAAAATGGAAAAGCTGGGCATCCCGCAACCCGAGTCGGGCATGGCCAGCACCCTTGAAGAGGCCCTCGAGATCGCCGAAAGGATTGGATATCCCCTCATGGTACGGCCTTCCTATGTGTTGGGGGGCCGGGCTATGGAGGTAATCCACGACGAGGAGATGCTCCGGCACTATGTGGCCGCGGCCGTGGATGTGAGCCCGGAGCGGCCAATCCTGATCGACAAGTTCCTTGAAAACGCCATCGAGGCCGAGGCGGACGCCATCGCGGATGGGACCAGCGCCTTTGTCCCGGCCGTCATGGAGCACATAGAGCTGGCCGGGATCCATTCGGGCGATTCCGCTTGCGTAATACCGCCCATCAGCATTCCAGCCAAACACCTGGACACCATCTATAAATATACCCGGAAGATCGCGGTGGAGCTGCATGTGGTGGGGTTGATGAATATCCAATATGCCATTGCCGATGATACGGTCTACATCCTGGAGGCCAACCCCCGGGCCTCGCGCACGGTCCCGCTGGTCTCCAAGGTGTGCAACATATCCATGGCACGAATCGCCACTCAGTTGATGTTGGGGAAAAAGCTGGCGGACCTGGACATCAAGCCCAGAACCATTCCCCATTTCGGGGTCAAGGAGGCGGTCTTCCCTTTTAACATGTTTACGGAGGTGGACCCGCTACTGGGACCGGAGATGCGCTCCACCGGCGAGGTCTTGGGCATGGCCGAATCCTTTGGGCTGGCCTATTTCAAGGCCCAGGAGGCTACCCAACTGACGCTTCCCTCCGAAGGAACCGTGCTGATCACCGTTTCTGAAGCGGATCGACCCGCGGTGCTGGAGGTGGCGCGGCAGTTCAACCGGCTGGGCTTCAAGATCAAGGCCACCAACGGCACCCACAGGTTTTTGGCCGGTTGCGGCATCGAGTCCACCCTGATTTTGAAGATGCACGAAGGCCGGCCCAATATTGTGGACGGGATTAAAAACAATGAGATCCAGCTCGTGATCAACACGCCCAGCGGCAAGCTGAGCAAGCACGACGATTCCTACATACGGAAGGCAGCCATAAAATACAAGGTCCCCTACATTACGACCATTGCCGCGGCCCTGGCCGCCACTCTGGGGATTGCCAAGGTCCGTGAAGGTCATGGCGGGGTCAAATCGCTCCAGAGCTACCACCTGGATATCAGATAAGGGGGACCGACATGGATGGTATTGTGGGGATTTATGCCCTCAACGACCCTGAACTGGTGAGCAAGGCCTTTTTTGCTACAGGGGCCTGTCAGCACAGGGGCAAGGCCAGTACCGGGCTGGCCGTGGCCAGCAGGCGGGGAATCCACATCCACAAGCACCTGGGCAGGATCGCCGAGGTGATAGATTATGAGATTATCCGTACCTTCGAGCACCTGGAGCCGGTGGCGGCTATCGGCAACATCGGCTACACCAAGCGCCGGATACCGGAAAAGATCAATGTGGAACCCATCGAAATCCACCCCAAAAAGGGCTCCCGGCTCAATGTCGTGCTGACCATGGACGGGTATCTCCTCAAAGAGGACGACATCAGGGCCGAACTGGAGCCCGATTACCGGTTTCAAACCAACAACAAGACTGAGATCGTCGGCGCACTGCTGCACAAGTATCTGTCAGAGGACGGGATTCGGTTCGAGGCTGGAAGACGGCTGGTGGAACGAATGGAGGGACGGGCCACCTTCGCTCTGACGGCCCTGGTCCATGACGGCAAGGAGGCCTATCTCCTGGCCCTCAACGATGACAAGGCATTTGAGCCCTTCTGTTATGCGGTGATTGACGGCGCATTTGTGGTCTGTTCCGAATCCTGCTCTCACAGGCGACTGGGCGGAACCGGCATCCGGGAATATGACGGTGCGGAGATGACCATCTGCTCATCCAATGGCATTGAAACCAAGCGGCTTATGGAGAGCGAGATGATGCCTGACATCTTCCAGGCAATCTATTTTGGCAACGTGGCCTCTATGTTTCGCGGAAAGGAGATATTTCAGATCAGGAGAGAGTTGGGCCTGGAATTGACCCGGCACTACCCATCCTCTTGTGCGGACGCGGTCATTCCGAACCCTGAATCGGGCTGGGGTGTCAGCGTGGGAATCGCCGAAGGTCTCAAAAAAAATCTGTATCCCGCCCTTATCAAGCTCCCGCAGGCGGTCCGCACCTTTCAGGAGGGCGTACGGAAGGCCAGGTCCCAGGAAGTGGGGTTGAAATTCGGGGCCGTGGATTCCCTCCTTAAAGGGAAAAATATCGCTATGGGAGACGACAGCATCGTGAGGGGAACCGTGAGCGAGGGCGGATCTGTGTGGGTAGCCTATAACGCCGGGGCCAAATACCTCGAGTTCTGGGTATCCTACGGGACTATGTTTTTCCCCTCTTTTAAGGAATGGCATCGCGGAATCGAGTGTTTGCAGGAATTGGCCGTTCAGAGGGCGTTTGAGGGTGATAATCCTTATGATAAGAGTGTCGACAAGATTAATATGGCCGTGGCAAGGCTTATCGGTGTGGACGAGGTCAGATACAATGTCATTGAAAGGGTCCGTAAGGTAACGGGAGATGGGTCCTTCCAGGCGTTGAATGCGAGCTACCCCATTGCCGAGGCCTTCTGGCCTGACTGGCTCAAGAAAGAAGTGGAGATGTACCACTATTGCCGGGGGACTTAACCCTGGATACTTGATTCGTATCACCTCAATAATTAGGGGGATAACTGCGAACGTAGTGCCGGGGCAGAAGAATTTTTCTTCCGCTCCGGGCCTCCGGGCTGGTCTCTTGAGTGAATTATCTGCGGGGGACACTTGCCCCCTCCGCATTCTCGACTTCGTCGAGCTGCGGCTTCCCC
>JAGHEC010000422.1 GCA_021159525.1 Deltaproteobacteria bacterium
CCCACCACGCGCACACCGTCCCGGGCCATCTCCTCAAAATCCGCGCGGGTGAGGCCTTTCTCCAGTATCAAGGCCCCGCCCAGGACCTTGGCCCCACCGGGCCTGAAGTTGGCCCAGGCCTTAGCCGCCAGAATGGCCAGGGCCTTGGTTCCTGCCGGGTCCTTGGGCCGTCCCTGCAGATGGACCTCGCCAGCCGAGATCAGGGTAGTTACCCCGCCGTGCAACTCGCTCTCGATAAATCCCGTCTGATGTTGGCGGGACGTATAGTCCCCCAGGATTACGTGACAATGGGAATCGATAAGGCCTGGGGTCACTGTTGTCCCGGCGCAATCAATGACCGTATCGCCCTCTTTGGGGGCCAAATCCTCCAAACGCCCGATCCCCTTTATGCTCCCATCTTTAATGGCGATGGCATCGCCTTCGAGAATAGGATGTGATATATCGCCGCTCACAATGGTCCCGATATTTTTCAGAACAACGCCTGACATGTTTTATCCTCCTTTTGTCAATGGCTAAGTTTACAACCCCCGGCCGCAAATTCCGCACGCATCGCAGTACGCCGCAGCCTATTGGACACCTTGCTTACGCGGGCTGTTTAACCCCGTGACTCCCCGGAAATACCCCAGCGGCAACAGCGGCCTCCAGGACCCGTTCCAGATTTGCCGGCAGGGTGTAAATCCGTTCTCCGAGGGCATCGGAAATGGCGTTCAGCACGGCCGGGGCCGTTGGAATGAGGGCCGGCTCACCCACCCCCTTGGCGCCGTAGGGTCCTGTCGGCTCAGCCGACTCCACCACGATCGGAACGATATCCGGCATGTCCTTGCATGTGGGGATGTCGTAATCGTTCAAAGAGACGGTTCTCCCGGGAACATACCTTTCCATGAGGCCGAAACCGATCCCCATGGCCACGCCGCCGTAGATCTGGCCAATGACCCCGGCCGGATTGATCGCCTTGCCCACGTCATGGGCCGCCACGATCCGGTTGACTTCCACTTCGCCCGTCAAGACATCCACGGTCACCTGGGCAAGATGACACGCAAAAGCATAGGTGGCATAGGGGACGCCCTGCCCTGTTTCAGGATCGAGAGGTTCGGTGACCGGATCAAAGGAACCCTGGCATTTCAAAGAAAGGCCTTTTTCGTGGGCGCGTCTGACGATATCTGTTACAGGGACCGTCTTTTCAGGGTCATTTTTGTCCCGGATCAGCCCCGAATCCACAATCAGTGACTCCTTTGGCCTCTTGAGCAGATTCGAGGCCTCGGTCAAAAGGATTTCCACCAGCTTGCCTGCCGCGTCCTTGACCGCATTGCCAGAGATATAGGTCTGACGGCTGGCAGATGTGGCCCCGGCGTCAGTGGTGTATTTGGTATCGGCTACCACTGCCCTGATGGCCCCAGGGGAAAGGCCCAGCATCTCGCCTGCAATCTGAGAGAGGACCGTGGTGGAGCCCTGCCCGATATCCGCACATCCGGTATAGAGAGTGACGCTCCCCTCCGGATCCATCTCGATCTGGGCGGTGGAGGGATTCTGAAGCCCTGTATTCCCGATTCCGTACCACATGGCGCCCAGGCCTACGCCGCGCTTCTTGAAGGTTGGCGCAGGGTCATGCCGCCATTTCTCCATGACACGTTCGTAAAATGGTTTTACAGCGTTCAGACAGTCCCTGATCCCCACGCTTGCGGTCAGTTTCTGCCCTGTCCCGGTGAAGGATCCCTCTCTCAGGGCGTTTTGCCGTCTCATTTCAAGGGGGCTGATTCCAAGTTCACCGGCCAGGAGATCCATCTGGGACTCAAAGGCAAAGGCCGCCTGGGGCGCGCCAAAGCCCCGCATGGCCCCTGCAAATGGATTGTTGGTGTAAACGCACAGGGCCTCTATGTCCACATTGGGAACCTCATATGGGCCTGTGGCATGGACCGCGGCCCTGGAGGCCACGGCGATGCCGTAGGAACCATAGGCCCCCGTATCACAGAGAATCCGCGCCCTCATGGCCATCAGCCGGCCCTGTGAGTCGGTCCCGGTCTTTATGGTGATGGTGAGAGGGTGCCGTTTGGCCGTGGCCAGGAAGGACTCCTCCCGGCTGTAGACATAGCGGACGGGCCGCCCCAGATAATAGAGGGCCAGACCGATAAAGCCCTGGGTGTTCAGGTCCAGTTTGGAACCGAAGCCCCCGCCCGTGGCCGCTTGGATGATCCGGACCTTTTCGTGCGCAACACCCAGAAGGGACGCCACCTCTCCGTGATCGTAATGGGGATTCTGTGTGGAGGCGTAAATGACCAGGGTTCCGTCCGCAGCCACATAGCCTGCCCCCGCATCCGGCTCCAGATAGGCGTGTTCCAGAAAGGAGGTCCTGTAGGTCTTCTCCACCACCACGGCACAATCATCAAAGGCCCTCTCCACCTCCCCCCGCTTGATCTTGCGGGTGAAAAGGAGATTCCCGGTTTCGTGAATCCGTGGCGCATCTTCCTTCAGGGCCTCTTCCGGATCCCGGATAACCGGGAGATCCTCATAGGTCACCTGGATTGCCTGGAGCGCACGCTCGGCAGCGGTCTCGGTCTCGGCCGCCACAAGGGCAATGGCGTCCCCCACGTGGCGCACCTTGTCCGGGACCAGAAGGGGATGGTCCTTGTTGATGATGCCTGCGAGATTCTTGCCCGGGATGTCCGCTGCCGTGAAGATCCTGGCAATCCCCTGTGTTCGAGAGGCCCTGTCCACATCGATCCGCTTGATGCGGGCATGGGCATGGGTGCTCCTCAGGACCTTCAGGGTGAGGGGGTTTTCCAGTGTCAGATCTGCACAAAAGACGGGGTTCCCCCTAAGCTTCTCGGCTGCGTCGCGACGGAGCCAATTCCTGCCAATCTTTTTTATCTCTTTCATGTTCATGCAATGTCCATTATGGAATCGGGCGACTCCTGCTGTGTTGTCAGCCGAAAAAGGAGGCCCACTGCAACCCGTCTCCGGTAGGCGGCGCTGGCGCGCGCATCGTCTATGGGAGAGATGGCGTCCTGGACCAGGGGATATGCTTGATCAAGGGTCTCCATGCGCAACGGCTTACCCGTGAGAAAGGCCTCGACCCGGGATGACCTCACCACGGTGGGGGCGACACTTCCCCATGCCAGGCGGATGCGTTGAATGATCCCGTCAGGGCTCAACGCCACCAGCCCAGCCAGATTCACTATGGATACGGCCAGGGCCTTGCGGTTCCCAATCTTATCGAAGCGGTGCATGGTGAAATCTGCCGCCTTTTTCAGCCGGATGCATTTCAGAATCTCTCCTGCCTTCAGGTCAATACGTCCCGGCCCCTGGATAAAATCACGGATAGAAACCCTTCTTGTTTTGGAAGATGAGGTCAGCTCCAGTTCCGCATCCTGGACATACAGGGGGGGGAGGGTGTCCCCTGCCGGAGAAGCCCTGCAGATGTTGCCGCCGATAGTGGCCATGTTCCGGATCTGTCTGCTCCCGAAGACCGCGGCCGCCTTTGCAAGTGCAGGCGCCCCCCGGGCCACGCCCGCAGAGGAGGCGATCTCCGACAGGGTGACGCCCGAACCAATGACCAGCTCCTCTTCTGCTTCATGGATTCCTTTCAGCTCGGGAAGTGCAGAGAGATCCACCAGACATCTGCCTCTGATCGCTCCGGACCGGAGTTCCGTGGCCACATCCGTGCCTCCGGCCAGGAGCTTGCATCGATCATCGAGGTCCTGCAAAAGGTCAACGGCCTCCGTCAGTGTCCCCGGTCTGACGTACGTTGCTTTCGGCCTCATCATGCCTTCTCCCCGAACAGCCGGCGCGCCGCGTCCTGGATTGCCCCCACCACCTGCTGATATCCGGTGCACCGGCAGAGGTTTCCGGATATGGCATCGACAATGTCTCCTTTATCCGGACGGGGTTTGTCTTTGAGCAGGGCGCAACTGCTCATGAGCATTCCGGGGGTGCAAAAGCCGCATTGAACTGCATGATCTTCCAAGAAGGCCTTCTGAAGGACACTCAGCTCATGCTTTTCTATCAGCCCTTCGACCGTCATGATATTGCGCCCCTGGAGCTGGGCCGCAAGCATGAGACAGGCATTCACGGCCTTCCCGTCCACCACGATGGTGCAGGCCCCGCACTCCCCGATCCCGCAGCCTTCCTTGGTTCCCTTAAGCAAGAGGCGGTCGCGGATCACATGGAGGGCTGTCTCATCCGCGGCCACCTCCAGGGAAACCGCCCTGCCGTTTATGGTAAACGCCACCGGGACCTGCCTACATGGTTCCATGACCCAATCCTCAAAATTCCCTGATCTTCTTCAGATCCATAGTGTTGAGTACCAGTATTCCTTTGGCCTTCATCTCTTCCAGGGCCTTCTGGGTAGTACCCGGGGCCACGCCGCGGCAGAGATCTTCCACAACGACCACCCGGTAACCCGCGTCCGCCGCATCCATGGCCGTGGCCTTGACGCAGTAATCGGTGGCAAGTCCGTACACGACAACCTTCTGCACCATATTGCGCTTAAGAACCTCGTCCATCTCGGTTCGGACCCCTCCATCGTCTTGAAAGGCCGAATAGCTGTCATACCGGGGATCCTGCCCCTTTTTCACGATGGCCAAAAACAGATTGTTGTCCACGAGCACACGGGCATTTTCCGTGCCCCGGATACAGTGGGGCGGCCACAGGATCTGGGTCCGGTCGTGGATTTGGATGGTCTCAAAGGGTTTCTTCCCCTCATGATTGGTAAAAAAGGAGACATGATCCACAGGGTGCCAATCCTGTGCCCCGAGGATCGCAAGACCTTCCCGGCTGAGCGCCTTGGTGGTTGCTTCCACCTTTTTGACATACGCCTCATCCGCCCCGCCAACCGCCAGGGATCCGTTTTTCCATGTGGTAAAATCCCCCTGCACGTCTACGACGATCACGCCGGTCTTGCCTCCCGACGCGCGGTCGGGCAATTTGTGCCCGGGCAAATTTGCCCTGGTATTTTTTGGATGCATGGCATCTTTCCTCCTGTGCTCTTGGGGTGTACCGCAATGGACGGGAAAACCGCGTCTCTTTATGCTGTTACGAACACAGCGCGTGGTTCACGTGGCTGATTACACCCATCGCGAGACCACGGTCTTCTCGTCCATGAACATCCTCATGGAGGCCATGCGGGACTTGGCGGTCCCCACAAACGATTCCCGACGGGAACCCAAGGGGAAGAAGGCATAAGGCTGCGCCACGCCCAGGTTCACGGCCACATTCCCGACATTGGCTTCCCGAATGAGCTTCCGTGCGTTTTTCATGCTGCTGGTCATGATCGCGGCCGAATGCCCCAGACGGGTCTTGGTGTTGATCCACTCGATGGCCTGATCCAGGTTGTCCCCCCGAATCAGGGACGCCACGGCCCCGAAGGCCTCATCCTTGGCCATGGGCATGTCTACGTTCACATCCTCCAGGATGGTCGGGGCCATAAAGTAGCCGTTGGGGTAGCCTTCTGCCTTGACCTCCCTGCCGTCAAAGGCGATCTTCGCGCCGTCCTTGAGGGAATTATCGATCCAGTTGAGGATCTTGTCCTTGCCTCCCCGGGTGGTATAGGGGCCCAGTTGGCTGTCCTCATCAAGGCCGTACCCCAATTTCATGGCCTTAGCGGCTGCGATGAATTTGTCCTTCACCTCGTTGTAGATATTGCCGATAATGACCACGTTGTCCACACCGAGGCACCGCTGTCCGGTCATGCCGAAGCAGGCCCGCATCAGCCACCGGATCGACTCGTCAATATCGGCATCGGGCATGATGATCACCATATTCTTTCCGTTGCCGTTGATGGAGGATGTCTTCAAGAGCCTGCCGCAGGTCTGGAAGAGCTCGTGACCAGCCCTGTTGGATCCGATAAAGCCCACCCCCCTGATCTCCGGCTGCTCCAGGATCAGCTTGTTGATCTCCCGTCCCCCATGGACCAGATTGATGACCCCGGGAGGGAACCCGGCCTCCTGGGCCACACGCGTGATGGTTTCCGCGGCCACAGGGTCCTGCCGGCTCGGACTTACCACCACGGTACATCCGGCGGCCATGGCATAGGGTACAAAAGACGACCACGCATGCATCGGAATGTTCCCCGGCGTGATGATCAAAAATGCCCCGAGGGGTTCCCAGACCAGGTACTGATCGATCCCGTTGGCCAGCTGGTCGATATGTTCGTTCCGTTTGGGAAGACCATAGAGGGCCGAGCATGCGGATTCGATGTTTTCAATCACCCGGCTTACCGACCCCCTTGCCTCGCCGATGGTCCTGCCGTGGTCCTGGGTCAAAATCCGGCACATGTCCTCATAGTTTTCCTCAAATTTGGCGTGCATCCCGAAAAGAAGGCGGCCTCTGTCCCTCAAGGGCACATGCTTCCATGTCTGGAAGGCCTCGTGGGCCGCCTTGACCGCGGCCAGGGCCTCGTCATTGGTGGCCGTGGGGAATTCAGCGATCGCCTCCCCTGTGGCAGGGTTGGTGGTCTCATGGATGTTGGTCGATTTGGAATCGATCCACTCTCCGTTGATCAGAAATTTCAGTTTGCCATAGTGCTTTTTCACTTCCTGTAACAATCCCATTCAATAAACCTCCTCCATATGTCAAATCATTTGACCTCACGTGGCCGTATAATTGCGTTGTTGTTTAATGAAGCCCCATCTTCTACCGCGTCATCATGCCCGGCAACAAAAGCGCGATTTTGGGAAACAGGGTGATAAGTATGACCAAGGCGATGATGGCCAGCAGGAAAGGGGTTACTCCCCTGAAGATGGTCTCTACCGGCGTATCCTTTGCGACCCCGGCGACCGTAAAGATGTTGAGCCCCATGGGCGGCGTAATCAAACCTGCCTCCATCATGAGTACCGCGATGACGCCGAACCAGATCGGATTGAACCCCAAGGCGAGGATCACGGGATAAATCACGGGAAGCGTCAGCACCATCATGGAAATTGCGTCCAGGAAGCATCCCAGAAAAAGATAGATGGTAATCATGATGGCGTGGATTACATAGGGCGATACCTGGAGGGAGGCGACCAACTCGGCCACCCGCATAGGGATCGTGGAAAGGGCGAGAAAATAGCTGAACATATTGGCGCCGGCCACCAGAATGAGCACCATCACGGAGATGCGAACCGCTTCCTGGAGGGCCTCAAGGAGGTTCCGCCGATTCAGTTTGCGCTTGATGAGCGCAATCATGAAAAGAATGGTTGCGCCGATGGCGCCGGCCTCGGTGGGCGTAAAAAAACCGCCGTAAATGCCGCCCATTACCAGAAAAAAAACGGCCAGGGGTTGCCATACCCCCAAGAGGGCCCTGAATTTCTCGCCCCAGGACACCGATTCCGGGCTGGCCGGGGCCAGACCGGGATTCGTCTTCACCAGGGCAATGATGATAAAAACGTAGGCCCCGGCCAGCAACACACCCGGAAAGATCCCTGCAATCAAGAGCTTTCCGATGGATTGCTCTGTCAGCATGCCGTATACGATAAACCCGATGCTGGGCGGGATCAAAAAGCCAAGGGTTCCGCCGGCTGCAATGCTGCCGGTGGCGAGTCTGGGATGGTATTTGTAGCGTTTCATCTCCGGCAGGGCCACGGTCCCCATGGTGGCAGCGGTCGCCACCGAAGAGCCGGAGACCGCGGCAAAGCCGGCGCATGCCCCGATGGTGGCAATGCCCAGACCCCCGGGAAGCCGTCTGAGCCATTTGTCAAACGCGCTGTAGAGTTCCCCTGTCATCCCTGAACTGCCGGCAAATCCACCCATCACAATAAAGAGCGGTATCACCGTGTAGGGATAGTAGGAAGAGACCTCGTAGACGGTCCTGGCCACCATGGGCAGGGCTGCATTAACGCCTGATAAATACGTTACGCCCAAAAACCCCACAAGCATCATGGCAAAGGCAATCGGCATACCTATAAAAAGGAGGAAAAAGACCAGACACGTCCCAATGATACCGGTAAAAACAGGGTCCGCCATCACCGCCTCGCAAGTTTTTTCAGGTTGTCCCCAAGCTCTAAAAGCAATTCAAGAAAGAGCAGAAGTCCCCCCACCGATACCAGGAGACGGAAAGGAAACTGGGGGACCCGGAGCATATCCGATACGGTCCGCTCCTCTATGCCGACGACCCATCCCTGCCAGGTCATTACCGCGATAATGAACAGGCTCAGGAGGCTGGTCAGCACGTCCAGCGCAGCCGCCAATGTCTTGGGAAGTCTGGATATGATCATCGTGACCCGCACATTCCCCCTGACCTGATGCGTATAGGCAATGCCCAGCAGAATGAAGACAGCCAGCATGTACCTCGACAGTTCCATGGATCCCGGGATCGGCTGTGACCACACGGCCCGGCCCACTACCTCGGCGCTCGTGAGGAGCATCATCGGAATCAGCAAGATCATACCAATATAACTTACATACAGCGTGGACCGCTGGATCGTTTTTCTCAACATGATTCATACCCTTCGGCCGCACCCGGCGTCCGGTTTCATGAATTCGCATTTTTCCCGTTCCCACGTCTCCGACGGGCAAGCTCCTTCTGCTTCCTGACCATTTCGCCGGAAGACCGTGAGAACGAAGACTGTCCTGCTTAGAGCGTTTCCGCTTTCAGCTCTCGGCTGTTACACTGTTGCGCCGGGCTTAAGGTCATTTCCACTCGTCAGGGACCGCGACGCAGGTGATTCCCAAGTCCTGAGAAATCTTGTTGTATTTCAAGACCGTCTCTTTGGCGGGGAGACCTTTTGCCTCCAGATCGGCTACCCATTTTATGGTCACATCCTGAAACCCTTTAAACCAGCGTTTCTCCTGGTCAGGGGTGAGGGTGGTGAGTTGCACGCCCTTGTCCTGGATCTCCTTCATCATGACCTTGTAAACATCCCGGGTCAAACCGCCGGTCGTGCGGAAGGGATTGCCGCACACCTCTTCGATGATGGGCTTAAGGTCGTCAGGGGTTTTCTTCCAGCTCTGTTCATTCATAATGACGCCCTCGGAAACACATCCAAAGGTGGCCACCACGCCGTACTTGGCCACTTCATACAATTTGAAGGCCAGCACCAGGGGCGGACAGGTCACCAGCCCGTCAATGGTCCCTGTTTCCAGGGCGAGATACACATCCCCCAGCGGCATGAACACAGGTTCTGCCCCCAGGGACTTGATGTAGTGGGTCTGGTGCCCGCCCGGCGACCGGATCTTGAGCCCTTTGCAGTCCTCGATGCTCTTGACCGGCTTTCTGGTCCACAAAAAGGCCTGGATACATCCGTTCAGTTCGATCATCTTGACCCCTGGAAATTCCTTTGCAAGGGCCTCCTTGTACATCTGATTGCCGATGTCTACAGCGATATCCTTGCCGTCCACCCAGGTGGCCAGGGAGAGGACATCCGTCAGAGGAAACCGGCCCGGGGTCCACGTGGCCGTGAAGTAGCCCATGTCAGACAGGCCTTTGGCCACGATATCGTAGTGCTCCGGACCCTTGCCCAAAGCAGCTCCTGCATAGAGCGTATAGGTGATACGGCCATCGCTCTTCTTTTTTAACATCTCAAGCATGGGCCGCCATACGGTCTTTACCTCTCTGCTTGCAGGCGGGTGCCAGGTGCTGAATTTTATGTGCATCTTGGATTTTGATTCAGCCCAACACCCCGCCGGTGCGGCCAAAAAGGCTAACAACGCCACAACCAGACAACTCAAAACCATTCTTTTCATAGCCAAACCTCCTCATTCATCTTGAAGTTTATCCCATCTTACACCCCAATTAACCCATCTGTTGTCTCCGGTTCCGGGGCCTGGTTCCAGAGAAACAGAGACATCAGACGGTTCCCGGCCAGTTGCATCTGGAGATCCTGAACGGTCCCCTTTTGGGTCTCCGAATGCTTTGTGCTCCTGATCATCTCCGGGAGAGCCAGTTTCCCTGGCGATGATCTCTTTAACACTGTCAAGGCCTTTTAGGATATGCTCCCGCGTAACCCGGATAGTGCCCTCCATATCCCCTTCTTTGATGGTGTCCAAAATCATCTGATGATACCTGAGAGATCCCTTGAGATGCTCCTCGTCCATCAAAGACATGCAACTGAATCGACTCATCTGGCGGTGAAGCATCTGAGAGATCCTTTGCAGGCGCTGATTACCGGAGATATGAAACAGGATATCGTGAAATTTCTGGTTAAGGGACTGATATTTAATGACGTCGGGGGGATCGGACATAACACATGCTTCCATCTCTTTTAACACCTCCTCCCAATCCTGGAGGTCTGTCTTGGAGATCCTTTCAAAGGCCAGCCTCGTGGCCATCTCATACAGGTTGCACTTCAAGGTATAAATCTCCCATGCATCATGTTCGGTGATGGTGGCCACAAAGGCCCCCCGATTGGGCTTTTTCACGATCAACCCCTCTGCCTCCAGGTATTTGAGGGCCTCCCGGATGGGGGGGCGGCTGATTCCCAATGATGAGGCGATCTCCAGCTCCTTTATCTGTTGTCCGGGATGGAGGTTGCCGTGGAGAAGCTGGTTGAGAAGATGTTCCCTGACATTCTGAACAATGCTCTGAATCTGCAGCATGGCAAAACCTGTCTGATGGTCAATGTCTATTGACTATTGTCTACAATTTGACCTTCTATCAAAGATTCCGCGTTTGTCAAGCCTAAAATTTCCTGGGATCAGCATTGATCCCTGCCGGTTTTTGAAAGGCGCCTGGTCCATTAATCCGAAACACAGGCGTGTGCATCAAAAATAACGGGCAGGCCATACCTGTTTCATTGCCCCAGGGGCCATCCCTTCTGCGAGGATGCGATCTGTTATGCGCCTGCCGATAAAGCTCCCAATTACCTGGCCTCCTCTTGTGTTTGCGACTGTTTGATGTCCATGATTTCCACGTAGATCCGGTTGACAGCGGGATAGATGTCGGTCTGCTTGCCATCCCGATCCCGAGATCCGTAGGGTCTCCCCACCGGATTTTCCCTATGGTTTGCTGACCTTTTCTTCGGGAAAAAGCCCCCTATTTCATGGAGTCCTTGGCCCATACCTATATCTGGCCGACCATCTTCCAGAGCATTTGAAGGAGAAAGCCTGTAGGCTGAAACCTATCGGACAATGGATGGGTGTCCAGGCTGCTATGGAGAAATTCATCGGTTATGGACGGCAGAAGAAAGATTTTGACTGCATCCGGCCAGCGTGAGCCCTGAAAGTACCTGCACAGGTATGCCCGGTAATTGGCCTGTGAGGGCTTCTCTTTGATAGTTTTTGTTCAGGCATTAATTACTGAGCTAATACCCTCCTTTGATTGAGAGCATGGCAGGCTAATTTATCGGTGTCTCATTTTCCTTGACACGTTCCGTGTTTTCTGATTAACTGGATCATCTTTTCCATAATGGTCCGACAATTACTTGGATTTAGTTTCCATCCATAAATAGCCCTTTTTGTCCGCGCTCCGCTTGGACTCCCCACTCTCCGAGCGGGTCCCCAGTTTCACAGTCTCAGGGCCTGCCCCGTGAAATGTGAAGCCTATTTCACTGGGGTCAAGCTGGGGGATTCCTTGTCTGCCTGTGCAGGGCACGGAGACAGGTGCGGCGTACTTTAGTACGCCTCCGCGTAATCCTTTGTTTTGTCCGCGCTTTGCTTGGACTCCCCATCCTGCGGATGGGTCCCCGGTTTCCTTGATTTTGTAAATAATGACTCATTCCTGGATTGGAAACCCGCTTGTGCCCAAAATCTATTTGTGGATGGGCACGATTTATGATTCACGCGTGGAAAACATGTCCGAACGTGGGCACAAGGTGAATGGTCGTGCCATTCAGAACCAGACCTTGTGTTTTGGAGGCTTCCATCAATATGCGCGGATGAAGAGATGTGCGCGCGGGAGCATGAATGATACGACAGCCCGAAAGGAGGTGATACGCGGGTGCATGGAGTGTTGCCCTCCCCAGATGAGGGGCTGCGGTCTTTGTTTTCATCCGTGGTGATTGCAAAGCATATTTTGGCGCCTTCAACGCGTTGAGGGAGGGGCCTGTCAACCAAGGTTCACTAATCGTCAAGATCTCAAGCGAAAAAGGAAAGGAAGATGTGTTATGAAAAAGCTGATGGCGTTGGTCTTTATGGGTTTTTTGGTCTTCTGCGTTGCCGGAACCAGCACGGCCGGGGTGATTTTTAACGCGGATTCACAC
>JAGHEC010000057.1 GCA_021159525.1 Deltaproteobacteria bacterium
GGTCTTGACAAACCCGTCCACCTTACTCTTACCCAGAGTGTAAGGAGGCTGAAAAAGACCTCCATATTCGCATACTTCCCTCTTTTTACGCAACGTTATACGTTCATTGTCCAGGGAAGGGAAAGGGTTCCTGTGGCACAACTCCTGCCCCGCCCCGGGCTCTATCTTTACTGGAAAGAGGAAAAAGATCCGACAGAGGACAGTTATCTTTGCATATCCATCAGGCCTGAAAAGGGCTATTCCTTGAAATGATACTGATCCCCGTCAACGTTGCCAAATACCATGTACGTATCTCTATAGGTAATAAGTCTTATGATTTTATCCACTTTTTGAACGACATGGGCTGGTTGAGAGACATAAAAGATATGGTGGAAAAATCACAAGGTATCTGGCCTGAGGCACTGGATATGGCGGCATCCTTTTCGCCTCTTTGGACGAGCTGGATCCACAACACGCTTTTTAACGGTAAAAACGGGTTTGACCTAGGTGAATGTGGACGAGTTAACCTGAACAAACGCCTCAGAAAAATCTTTGATAGATTCGGTGGTGACAGTCCATCTGATGATACCAGGCATCTTACGCCCCAAGACATTGCGGCGGCCTTAATTTACCTCGAACAGGCCTTTGAAAAAGGCCGTAGCGTTGATGACGCACTGGATTTGACCAACATGAGGGTCTGGCTTATCTCTGACCATGTGCGGGAAAGACTGGAGCTTATTCTTCCACAAGTGAAAGACCATATCTTGTTTTTTCTCAAAAAGGGCCGGGATATGGAGAAAATCCCACTCAACTTCTCAGCAAAGACGTCCCGAGTTTTGGACCCCCTCTTTCACGGTGAGTTGTGCCAGATCAATGAAGATACCAATCCACTTTCTGAGCTGTCCCTCAAACGAAAACTTACTCTCCTCGGCCCCAGAGGCATGCGCAAAACATATGGTGCCCTTGAGCGGCGGGGTGTGCATGCCTCCCATTATGGGAGGATATGCCTGACCGAAACACCGGAATCGGAAAGCATAGGACTCAATCTTTATCTGGCACTTGCTGCAAAGGTAGAAAATGGAACCCTTAAGGCGCCTTACGTGAAGACTCTCCAAGGCAGCGGAACCCCAAAAACTGTTTGGCTGACCGCAGAAGAGGAGTTAAACGAAACAATAGCTCCAGCAGCGTGTCGTGAATATGAGGAGAATGACGGGAAATTACTCGCAAGAAAAAACGGAGGCAAGGTCACTCCGGCAGGACTTGATAACATTACGCTTTTTGACAAGTACAGGGCTCAGTTTTTGGGCATGGGAGCTAACTTGGTGCCTTTCATCCAGCACAACGATAACAACCGCGTTATGATGGGCGCAAAGAATATGAAGCAGGCTGTTCCCCTGCTCCTTTCGGAGGCCCCCTTGGTAAAGACGGGCAGGGAGGAACTGGTCGCAAGGCTGAGCGGCCATGCCGTTTATTCCATAAGTGCTGGCGTGGTGGAAAGCGTTACGGAAGGCCGAATCACCATCAAGAACGAAGATCAGGAAATAGAGACATATTGGCTGAAAAAGATTCGACCCACTTTTCACAACACGATCAGGATGCACCGGCCAGTAGTGAAGAAGGGAGATTTGGTTAAAGCCGGTCAAATACTGGCCGACGGGGCCTGCACCCGAAATGGAGAGCTTGCCCTTGGCGTCAATCTGCTGGTGGCGTATTTGCCCTACTACGGCCTGAACTTTGAAGATGGAATCGTAATAAGTGATCGTCTGGTGAAAGAAGACACCTTTACATCGCTCCATCTGCGGTCATTCATTTTCGATGTCTATGGTGATGAACGAATGAGTCTTGAGAACATGAGCCAGGGTGACATGAATCAGGAAATGCTCGGATTTTTCATTCATAAGGGCATCTTATGCCGGGAAGGCCAGGAGATACATAAAGGTGACCGCCTTTTCGGGAAGTATCGTCTTGCCGGGAGACAGCCAGTATCGGAGTGGTTCAAATCTCCTGTGAACGGCACGGTAATAGATATTTTACCAAAGCAGTGGGTGAAACCTAATGCCACCAGCCCTGCTCAAATCCGGTACAGCCGGATATGCTGGATACTTGAAGAGCGTAAGATCAACGTTGGTGACAAGCTGATGGGCCGGCATGGCAACAAGGGGGTTGTCTCCCGGATTATCCCGCAGGAGGAAATGCCCCATCTGGAGGACGGCACTCCGGTGGACATAATTTTGAATCCCCATGGGGTAATATCCCGCATGAATCTGGGGCAGATTCTTGAAACCCATCTCGGCTGGATTCTGAAGCGAGGTGGCGAGAAATACCAGGAACTTGCCACGGTAGTGCCGTTTGAAAGGATCGAGGAGCGGGAACTAAGGAAAATTTTCAAAGAACTTGAAAAGACCGGAATAGACGAAAATGGCAAAGCCGTCCTGATAGACGGCCGGAGCGGGCGAAAGATAGAGAACCCCGTGGTGGTCGGCTATCAATATTTCATGAAGCTGAATCACCTCGTGGAAGACAAGATCAATATGCGGGAAAGCGGGCGATATACCCTCCTGACCAAACAACCCCCCAAAGGGAAAAAGCTGACTGGCGGGCAGAGGGTGGGACAGATGGAGGTATGGGCATTGGAGGCCCATCTGGCCGGGCACCTGCTTCAGGAATTTCTTACCGTAAAATCCGACCTTCTGAAGGTGAGAAAAAGGGATATCACCAGGCTTTATCTCGGTCAGGATTCCCCGCTCGGCGATACCACTCCGTTTCATGAGACTTTGCGTGTCACAGCTATGCTTCTACGGGGCATCTGCATCGATGTGACGTTCCGCGACAAAAAAGGGAAATCTATCCCCCTTGGCTCTGATGATTTGAAAAACCTTGCATCTATTCAGCTTAGTTTGGCGGATGCAAACACGATAAAGGCCTGGGGAGTAGGAAGGGTGGTGGCAAACCCGGAACGTCCTTCTGTAAAAAAAGGCAGGATAAAATGGGTAAAGCAAGGCTTAATAGATCCTGCCGTGTTCAAAGACACGCGCAGAGACATGGCCTTCATTAAGCTTGCAGAACCGGTCATCCATCCCCTCTATCTAAGGGATTTCCTTCGGAAAATCGCCGGGATCAAGCATAGAAAAGAAC
>JAGHEC010000126.1 GCA_021159525.1 Deltaproteobacteria bacterium
CAATTGAGCGTTCTTGCCAAGACTTTCGTCCCGTGGATCTGCGATGGCAGAAGAAAGTAACATGGGTAACAAGGCAATGGCGGGCAGGCTTGCCCCTTTGGCATTCTCGACTTCGTCGCGCTGCGGCTTCCCCCACTGATAAGTCACAAAGAGACGGCGCCCTCCCGGCAGTCGCGTCAGAAAAACCCTTCTGCCCCCATTTATTGAGTTGTTACACTTAATGTCTTGTGTTTAAAGGCTTTTGTGCGGAGAACAAAATTACCATGGCGTTACAGCCCGTAGCCCGTCAACCTTGATATTCCTTGGCAGAAATCCGGCATGATATCCGCCGCAACGCATCTCCCCACTGTTTCAAGGCGAATCATGATCTCGGGTGACTCAGGCCCTGCAGGATGTATACAACAAGTTCGTCGTTCTGACAATGTCAATCAAACCGCATCTTTCCCAAACAAGCCTCGGGCCTTTCATCGAGGGCATGGATGGATAATGACCCGGAGAGATGTGATCTTCGATGCTGTAGGATGGAAAAAAGAAAACGGAGGATGTCACATGCCTAAATAGGCTGTCCGGATGTGCGGGTCGTCAAGGAGCTCTTTTCCGGAGCCTTGCCTGGTGATTCGGCCCGTCTCCATCACATAGGCGCGGGCGGCCAAGTTAAGCGCATGCATAGCATTCTGCTCTACCAGCAGTATCGACAGACCGTGCTGATTGACCTCGGAAATGGTTCTAAAGAGTTCCGCCACAATGAGAGGGGCAAGGCCCAGCGAAGGTTCGTCCATCATCAACAGGTATGGCTTAGCCATAAGACCCCTAGCGATGGCCACCATCTGCTGTTCACCGCCTGAAAGAGTATGGGCACGCTGCTTTTGTCGCTTCTGGAGGATGGGAAAAAGCTCAAATATCCACTGAAGGGTGCTTTCCCGAACCGCCCTGGCCTTTTTGGGGTAGGCCCCCAATTCCAGGTTTTCAAGCACGCTCATATAGGGAAAGAGATGCCGCGCTTCAGGTACCAGGCACAACCCCCGCTCCACTACCTGGTGGGGACGCAAATGCCCAATAACGTCGCCTCGAAAACGGGCTTCCCCCGACGCGGGCCGTACGAGGCCCTGGGCCACATGGATAGCAGTACTTTTGCCGGCGCCGTTCGAACCTAAAAGGGTGACAATCTCCCCTTCCTCGACCCGAAAGGAGACATCCCACAAGACTTGAATAGCACCATAACACGCCCTAATCCTGTCCATTTCAAGCATGCGGTTTCTCCTCGGCGTCTTCAAAGCTCCCGATGTAGGCTTCAATAACTGCCTCGTCGAGGACCACCTGTTCCGGGGTCCCTTCTGCGATCTGAACTCCGTAATTGAGAACCACCACCCGCTCACAAAGCGCCATCACCACTTTCAAGATATGTTCGACCATGATGATGGTGATGCCTCTTTTTTGGATTTGTTTGATGGTGTCGACGGTACGCGTTATTTCCGTAGGGTTGAGACCGGACACCACTTCGTCCAGGAGCAGAATTTGTGGTGCCGTAGCCAGGGCTCGAGCAATCTCCAGGTGCTTCTTTTCCACCAGGGTCAGACCTTCTGCGGCATGGTTGGTTTTTCCCTCCAGCCCCACCATCTGCAGGATTTTGAACGCTTCGGCCACACGTGCCCTTCTGGCTACGGGTTCGGCCCTACCAAATGCCAGCCCAATCATGACATTCTCCATGGCGCTCAACGAATTGAAAGGGCGAACTAACTGGTATGTACGGGCGATCCCTAAGCGGCATACCCGTGCGGGTCCCATGCCCGAAATTCGCTTTCCCTTGAAAATGACTTCCCCAGTACTTGGAAGAAGCGAACCTGAGATGATGTTAAAGAGGGTAGTCTTTCCAGCGCCATTAGGACCGATTACGCCAACAATGCTGTGAGGGGCAACGCTCAGGCTGACGTTATTCAAGGCCTTGATGCCGCCAAAAACCTTTGAAATCTTACGGCACTCGAGAAAACGACTCATGTTTCTCTACGACATCCTTTCGGCATCAACGTTTTTGAAATACTCAACCGCTTCTCCGAGGCCCAACCGCTGTATAAACGGCTTGACCCAGCGGGTCCGAACAATTCCTCCCGGCATGAATAAGCCAAGCAACACCAGAACAGTTCCGTACATGGCCAGGTGAAAATAAGGGACCTTGGTCCATAGGAATTCTTGAACAAGCGTTATAAAAACAGCCCCTACCAGGGGCCCGATCATGACTCCTGTTCCCCCCAGCATGGCCATGATGATGGGGCTCAGGGCAATCTCAAGGCCGAAAACAGACTCCGGACTCACGTAGGTCATATTCCAGACATAAATACCGCCCACAAGGCTTGCGGGGACCGAGCTGATCACAAGGGCAAGGCCTTTGTACAGGGATGTCGGGACACCAAAGGATTGGGCCACCTCTTCATCCTCACGAATGCTGAAAAGGCCCAGACCGAATTTGCTGCGGGCCACCGAATGGCTCAGCACCATTGTCGCGGCGGCTACTCCCAATACCATATAGTAGGCGGGGAGCATGTGGTTTCCAGGCGGCGTGGAGATGCCGCCGGATCCCCCGGTGAGGTCCCTCAGGTTAACCGTCAACACCTCAATAAGGCTGATCAGCCCAAAGGTGGCCAGTGCAAAGTAAGCACCCCGCAGCCGAAAAAGCGGATAGCTGATCAGCGCTGCAAAAAAGGCGGCCAAGAGGAACGCAGCCAAGAGCGACGTGAACAGATTGAAACCCTGGTTGAGCAGAATGGCGGTGGTATAGGCCCCCAGACCAAAAAAAGTAGAATGCCCGAGATTCATATACCCCATGTATCCGCCCACGATGTCGTAGCTCAAGGCCAGGGTAAAAGAGACCGCCAGCAGAAAGATCCAGACCACACCGTAGGAGAAGCCCAGCCACGGGAGCGCCGCCAGAATGATCCACAAGAGGACAAAAACTGAATAGAAGACCATTTTTCCGCCATGTTTCATTTTTTTGCCCCAAAAAGACCCTCCGGTCTCACAATCAGGATGAGAATCAACAGGACAAATGCAATGGTGGGTGCCCATTCGGCGCCACAGTAGTAGGCCGTCAGTGTCTCAGCCACGCCCAGGATCAGGCCGCCGAAGACCGAGCCCACAATGCTGCCTAGGCCTCCTAAAACCACGACGCAAAGGTATTTGATGGTCAGGGGAATCCCCATTACCGGCGTCACCGTAAAGAGCGTCACATAAAACGCCCCGGCCGATGCGGCCAGGGCCATGCCAATGCTGAACGCCAGTGCTGAAACGCGGCTGATGGGAATCCCCACCACTTTGGCCCCTTCGCGCCCCTGAACAATGGCCCGAATGCTCTTGCCCACGAAGGTTTTCTTTAGATAAAGTTGCATAGCGCAGGCCAGGGCAAAAATAAAAAGCAGAACCAAGAGCCGTGTCGATGAAATAACCACCCCAGCCACTTCCATCGGAGGGAGAGTATAGGAAATTCCGGTCACCGGACGCTCCCAGAAATAAGCAGTGATATCCTCGATGAAGAGGGAAGCGCCCAAGGTGACAAGAATGGAGGCCACGAGAAGCTGGTGAGGCGGCTTGTCGGCAATCGGTTTTAGTAGAAGCAGATAGAAACCGACACCCAAAACCATAAAAGCCGGAATCACCAGAATGGCCGCCACAAACGGATTAATGCCCAGCCAAACAAAAAGCCCGTAGCTCAAGAGGGATCCAAGCATCAAAAAATCGCCATGCGCCAGATTGAGAACGTTTAAGACCCCGAAGGTAATAGAAAGCCCAAAGGCGGCCAGGCCGTAAATTCCGCCCAGCAGGATCCCCCCAACCAGAAGCTGAATAAAATCCGCCGACACGTAAACCCTTTCCGTTATGCACTATTCCCAGGGTGGACGCGGGTAAGTGTGTTTCCCGGTTGCCACGTCGGGCGGATAGATGACCTTATATACGCCGCCCTGAATCTGAGATGGATAGGTGTTGATGGAACCGTAACCGGTCTCAGCAAACCTCGCTTCACCGAGCACTGTCTCCATCTTTAGGTTTTTCAAACTCTGCACAACCTTGCCCTTGTCCAGCGTTCCCGCATTTTCAATGGCCTTCTGCAGAATCTGAAAGGCCGCCACATAGGCCGGCGACCAAGGGTACCTAGGTTCGCTGATGTCGGCCTTTTTGAGAACATCGTTGATCAGTTGGGTGTCGCCCAGCTTCATTCCCTCAACCCAGTACGACTGACCGATTACATATTCTGCGGCGCTCCCCAGCGCATCCTTGAAAATACCGCTATGATGAATACAGTGGTATTCATTGGGATTGAGCTTCATCTCCTTGGCCTGCTTCATAAAATTGATGGCAAAGGGGATATTCGACGAAACATAAACAATATCCGGCGACTCCTTCTTCAACTTTGTGATGATAGGTGTGAAGTCTCGGGTATTGGCCGGAACAATATCACTCGAAAGAACCTTAAGCTCAGCATCTTCGGCTAGTTTTTGGGAACCCTTAAAGACGCCCAATGGATGTATTGTGTCCTCCACCACAAAGGCGACACTCTTAGCCTTTCCCTCCGTTTTGATCATTTCCCAGTAGCGGTAGGTATAACGGGGCCCCAAATCAATCACCCCCACCAGCCATTTAAATCCGCGACTGTAAATCTTTGGGGAGTTGGCGCAGACGGCAATAAAGGGGATGTGATGGTTTTCCCCCGCTGTACTGGCCGCAAGCGTCAGCGGACTGCTGTAAGGTCCCAGCATCATATCGACCTTGTCGACGGTGGCCAGGCGTTCGTAATACTTTTTGGCTGTTGCCTGGTCGCTCTTGTCATCGTATATGGTAAACTTGACCGGCAGTTTTTTGCCGTATTCCTCCACCATGATGCCGCCTTGATCATTCACCAAGTCGGCCCAAGAGGTCATGAGTCGCTTGAACGGTCCAACCTCAGATGAAAAATGCCCTGTCTGAGAAACAGTCGCCCCAATGTGAATGGCATCGGGGCCAGCCATAGCGCTGAAGGGAAAACCAATAACCAGCGCCACTGTCAAGCAGAAAGCCAAGAATCTCTTTTCCATGACATCCTCCTACGGTTTTAAGTTTATAGCGGCCAGAACTCCATACGAATTACGGCTGAGCGAAATGAGGATTGCGCCCAAACATTTTAAGACAAAAAGCCCTTAAAAGTAGAGATCAAACAGATAGTTAGCAAACTGATCCGACGATGGCCGTATCATCTCAAAAATCCGGGGTAGGTGCGCTTTCAGCCGCACACGGGCCGTGGGCTCTCGGCCTGAAGGCGCACCTAACAAACGGCTCTCTGGTCCACCTGATTTGATCTGCGCAAAGGCATTCCCCCGATTTATTGAGATAATACCAATGACCTGATTTCCGCTAAACGTCAGAGGATCAATCCTCACGAATTAGGCGCTTAGCCTTTAGTTCAAAACGGGGGAGTTCCCCCATTTCCGCGATTTCGACGTCCGGGGTAACCGTAATCCTGTATTTAAAGTTCTCAATGAATCCCTTGACCGCCTGGGTCATCCCTTCCTTTGTGATTTCGGAAGAGGCGGGTTCCACCCTGATTCGGATATGTTTTCCGCTTCCGAATTTGGGGATAACGATCTGGTATTCGTTTGAGAACTCCGGTACTTGACGGATCAGGTTTTCTATAGCCGAAGGAAAGATATTTACCCCCGCAAACTGAAACATATCATCGGAGCGTCCCAAAATACCACCGTCCAGCCGCAGGAAAGTTCTGCCGCACTCGCAACGATCGAAATTGAAGCGGACGAGATCCTTTATGCGGTAACGCAACAGGGGCATGGTTTCAGTACATAAATTGGAAAGCACCAGCTCTCCGACCTCGCCAGGCGCAACAGGCTTTAGTGTATCAGGGTCGAGGCATTCCGCGTAAAACATACTCTCGATCACGTGGGTCCCCTTTTGCACAATGCATTCAAAACCAAAATTGGAGATCTCCGAAGACCCAATGTCGTCATAGCATTTGGCGCCCCAAAGTTCCTGGATGGCCAACTTGGTGGCCCGCACATTGGCTCCCGGTTCTCCGGCCGCCACCACAATTTTTACCTTCGAGCCGGCTAAAGGCATGCCCATCCGCAGACCTGTCTCTCCGAGATGCAAGAGATACGTGGGCGTACCGCAGACAACCGTGGCGCCCCATTCAAATATGTTCTTGATCCTGTCCTGGGAAGACTGTGCACCACCCGGAACAATCATCACCCCTGCCTGCTCCAAGGCCGCCTGGAACCCCCACCAGGCGATGTACAGACTGTAGCCGAAAGGCACGAAAAGAATATCCGAAGGTTTGATACCGTAGCCGCACATAAAATGCATAAACTGCTCATAGAAGTGGACGGTCCAGTCCATTTTGTTGAGCATAACCTTGACCGGAATACCGGTTGTACCCGTCGTTTGGAAGACGCGTACCCCTTCTTCCGGCGGGACGCACATAAAATCTCCCCAGGGAGGGTGCTGGGCCTGGCTTTCGCGCAATTCCTCTTTTATGGTAAAAGGGACATGCCGGATATCATCCAGGGTCCGGATATCTTCAGGCCGGATGCCAGCTTCATCATATTTCCTTTTGTACATAGGGCTATGTTCATACACGTATTTCATGCGATCCCTGAATCTTTCCAATTGAAGAGCCCGCAGTCTCTCTCGTGGAAGGGTCTCGGTTTCCTTATTCCAGTATCTCACCTCTTCCATGCAGTTCCTCCTTATGTAAATCTTGGCAATCCGTTACCGAATCTTTCGCCCTCGATGAAATGGCATTAGCATATCCCCTCCCCAACATCTCCACCGCTGCACAACGCCGCTGTTGCAGCTGGCCTCACTTACCAATCCACCTCATTAATACCTTATTCTCTCTAATTTCCCTCCTCCTTTCATAGCCTCAAGAACACGTTCCGGGGTCAACGGCAAGATATAAATTCTCCCACCAATTGCATCGGCTACCGCATTCGCAATAGCGGCAGCCACGGAGGCACGAGAACACTCCCCCACCTCTTTGCCGCCAAAAGGTCCTTTAGGCTCCACAGTGCCTGTTGGAATATGGACAAATTTAGGGGTCTCATAGACGCTGGCGATCTTATAATCATCAAAGGAAGGGTTCATTACCCGGCCGTCCTTGGTTACAACTTCCTCAAATAGGGCATCACCCACCCCCATAACCGCCTGGCTGAGAAGCTGACCATGAACATTTTTAGGGTTTATCGCCTGCCCGCAGTCGTCCGCTGTGCTGATATTCAAGACCGTCACTTTCCCTGTGGCAGGGTCAACCTCTACCTCGGCCGTTACAACACTGAAACCATAGGCATCGGTAAACCGCCCTTGGCCTTTTGATAGACTGGGATAAAATTCAATTTCCGGCACCGGTTTTACAAAACCTTTCCCTATAATCGAGTCCCCGTTGCAACTCTGAATACTGTCTCTGCCTATCTTGGCAAATGGGAGAGACTTCTGGGGCTGTCCTTTGATACTGACATTACCATTGCTTGTTTCGAGTTTATCAACCGGCACTTCGAACATCTTAGCGGCATGTGCCAATAATTGCTGTTTGACATCTGCGGCAGCTCTCCTGACAGCTTCGCCCGAAACATATATACCACTGCTTACGAAACCGCCCATGTCAATGGGTGTCATTTCTGAATCACCCGACACGATGACGACATCATTCAATGTCAGGCCCAATTCTTCAGCGGCAATCTGTGACATGGCGGTGTCCGAGCCCTGGCCAAATTCCGATTGGCCCGTAAACAGAGTTATGGTACCATCAGGATTGAGTTTGATTAATGCAGCGCTGGCAAAGGGATAATACATTGCACCACTGAACATGGCCGCTAACGCCATGCCGATTCCCCGATGCTGTTTTCTCTGCTTTCCCCGCTTTTCTTTCCACTGCGTTGCCTCTACCATCCTTTGGATTCCAATCGTCAAACCGCAACTGTCAAGTCTGTCTCCGTTAGGCAGGACATCACCCGTCTTTCTAACGTTTTTTAACCTTAAATCGGCGGGATCCATACCGATATCTTCAGCAATCATGTCTAAGAGCTGTTCGGTCGCGAAGCTGACCTGGGGGCTCCCGTGCCCCCGCTTAGGCATACATATCGCCTTGTTGGTATAGACGCCGACTCCTTCGTGTTTCCAGTTTGGTATATTATAAAGAGGATTTCGAAATGAGTGGCCAAGAAACATGACGACCGGAGAACTGCCGCGATAAGCCCCGGGGTCATTAATGAGCTTCACATGTTGGGCCATAATCCTTCCATCATTTTTTACTCCAATTTTTACGTTAACGATCATACGGTGACTCATTCGACATGCAGTAAAGGTCTCTTCTCGGGAAAGCTCAATCTTTACGGGACGACCTGTCTTCCTGGATAAAAACCCAGCTAAGAATTCATAAGCAAAGAGGTCTATCTTCCCGCCAAAAGTACCTCCAGTGAAACATCTGTGAACACGAACTTTACCTTCCGGAATCCCAAGCGTTTTCGCCAGCCAGTACTTTTTTACGGCCAGGCTCATATGCGTCAGCCACGTGTCCAGTCTTCCTGTTCCTGAGTCGTAACTTGCAACAGCCACATGAGGTTCCATCGCCGCATGCTGAGTAGCAGGAGCATATACCTTGATCTCACGAACATGATCTGATTCACTAAAGCCCTTTTCCACATCATTGAAGCTCACTTCTACTTGGGCACAGATATTATTTACAACCTTGTACGTCCTCGCCGATCTAGAAAC
>JAGHEC010000292.1 GCA_021159525.1 Deltaproteobacteria bacterium
AAGCCTGCCCGCCATTGCCTTGTTACCCATGTTACTTCCTTCTGCCATCGCAGATCCACGGGACGAAAGTCTTGGCAAGAACGCTCAATTGGCCTTGGCAGGCGGGTGTCCCCCGCAGATAAGTCACCGAAGAGACCAGCCCGGAGGCCCGGAGCGGAAGAAAAATCCTCCTGCCCCGGCGGTACGTTCACCGTGCTTCCCCTAAATATTGAGCTGTTACGATTTTCATAAAATAAATATCCGACGCTCAATCGTCAATAGTCAAATCTTCCGCCAGACCGGGCCGTCCTTGGTATCTATGACTTCCACGCCCATGGATTTGAGCTTCTCCCGCAGGCTGTCGGCCAGGGACCACTCCCTTCTCTCCCTGGCGGCCTCCCGCTGTGTTACCAGATCCTTCACCGTCTCATCCAATGCAGGAGGCTTCAGCCGCATGATCCCCAAGACCGAATTGACCCGCTCCAGAGCGGTCATGACCTTTTCCCGGTCAGAGGGATCCAGTCCGCTGCGATCCATCTTTTTGTTCACCGCACGCGTGAATTGAAACAGCGAGGCCAGGGCCGGAGCAATATTGAAATCATTATTCAGGGATTCTGTAAAGCGCTGCCTCATGGCATAGATGGTCTGGTCCATTTCCGAATCCACGGGACCTGGCGCCGCATTATGGAGCTTCTGCACAAACAGATCGAGATGAGAGATGGTACTTCTCACGGCCATGAGCTTGGCCTTGGAATAGTAGATGGGCTTTCGGTAGTGCCGGCTGAGCAGCCAGTATCGCACCTCTCTGCCGGAAAAGCCCAGATCCAGGAGATCCCTGAAGGTCACATGCCCGTTTTCTTCGGCTCCGACCGACCGCTCCGTATCGAGCATCACCGGTTCGCTGTGGAGCCAGTAATTGGCCGGCGGCTTGTCCGTGACCGCCTGGCTGATGGCAATGGTATTTTCGTGATGGGGAAATATCAGGGCGACTTCGCTGGTGTGGATATCATGGGTGGGGCCCAGATACTTCAGGGCCATGGCCGCGCACTCGATATGCCAGCCCGGTCTGACATTTCCCCAAGGGGTCTTGAAAAAGATGCCTCTTTTGAGCTCATTCAGAGTGGAACGCTTCAGCAGGGTAAAATCCCTGGGGTTTTCCTTTTCGTACTGGTCCAGATCCACGGTCTTTCCCAGCCGGATCTTGTTGAGATCGATCCGCGACAACTTGCCGTAGTCCCTGAACCGCGAGATGTCGAAATAGATCGACCGGAGCTTTTCATAGGCATACCCCTTTTCGAGAAGCTTCCGGGTCAGGCTGATCATGTCTTCCACATGCTCGCTCGGCCTGGGATAGTGCGTGGCAGGCTTAATGCCAAGCCGGTTCAGATCAGTTGTCAACGCCTCGTAGAACCTGTCAGTGAATTCCCTCAGGGATATGCCGGCCTTTTCAGCCCCTTCAATAGTCCGGTCGTCCAGGTCAGTGACATTCATGACCAAGGTGACCTCATATCCCTTCAGCTCCATATACCGCCGGATCAAATCAACAAAGATCATGCGTCTGCACTGCCCGAGATCCAGGAACTGGCACAGGGTAGGCCCGCAGGCATAGATGGAAACCCGGTTTTCTTCCCTCGGGACAAAGGACTCCTGTTTCCGACTCATGGTGTTGTACAGGCGAAGGCCGGACTTTTTCCTGGCGGTGAAGAGCGGCGTACTGAGGTATTTCTCTCCTCCGTCCGGAAAGATGGTCACAATGCGTCCTGTTTTTATCTCTGCCGCCACCCTGAGGGCCACGGCCATGGCAGCGCCCGAACTCATGCCCACAAAGAGGCCCTCTTTTCTGGCCAGGAGGCGGGCCGTCTCAAAAGCCTCTTCGTCATCAATGTTGATGATCCGGTCCACCCGGCCCTTTTCAAATATGCCGGGCCGATAGGATTCCTTCATATTCTTGAGGCCCTGGATCTTGTGGCCCAGATAGGGCTCCACCCCGATGATCTGAATGCGCGGATCCAGCTCCCGAAACCGCCTGGACAGGCCCATGAGTGTCCCGGTGGTACCCATGGTGATCACGACGGCCTGAAAATCGCCCCCCGTATCCTCCCAGATCTCCCTGGCCGTGCCGTAGTAATGAGCCATCCAGTTGGCCTCGTTGTTGAATTGATCGGCCAGCCAGTACATGTCCGGGTTCTCGCGCACCAGTTCGTATCCATGCTCAATGGCCCCGTCCGTTCCCAACCGGGCTGGGGTAAAGGCAATCTCGGCCCCCAGGGCCTTGAGGATCTTGACCCGCTCTTCGCTTGCCGCCTCGGACATGGTTAAAAGGATCCGGTATCCCTTGACCGCTGCCACCAGGGCCAGCCCGATGCCCGTATTTCCGCTGGTGGCCTCCAGGATGATCTTGTCCCGGGTCAGTTCCCCTGCCCGTTCCGCGGCCTCAATCATGTAGAGCGCAGCCCGGTCCTTGATCGACCCCCCTGGATTGAAGCTCTCCAGCTTGGCCAAAATCTCCACATTGTTGTTTCGATTCAGGACAGTGATGGGGACCAGAGGCGTATGCCCTATCCGGTCAAGAATATTTCCGGCTTTTTTTGTCATTCGCTTTTCACTTGTCTCCCGCCCGGTTCGAACTCCTGACCGCAGCGGCCATGGGCACTTCAAGGGAACGGTCGCCATTCGCAAGTTGACCTTTCCCCGGTTTCCTGCTATACGGCTTGCCGTATTGTATATCCAGCGATAACGGCGCCTTGGTCTGCACGGCATCCATCATTGGCCTCCGTGGGCGGGGAAACACATCCCTGCAAGGATTTCAGACGTGAGCCCTTTAATCTGGCAACATCAAGACCTTAAGACCTTGGCATTTTCCCCTCCCCGGGGACGGCTCAATAAGGAGTTCTTCATGAAAATTATGGTGACCGGCGGAGCCGGATTCATCGGGTCCAATGTGGTGGACGGCCTCATTGAGGCCGGACACGAGGTCGTGGTCGTGGACAACCTTTACACTGGAAAACGTTCCAACGTCAACCCCCAAGCCACGTTTTATGAGATGGATGTGCGTTCACCCCAAATTTCGGAATTGATTGAGGAAGAAAAGCCGGAGATCCTTAATCATCATGCAGCCCAGATGAGCGTCCCGGACTCGGTTTCAGACCCCCTGTTTGATGCTGACGTCAACATCAAGGGCCTGCTGAATTTGTTGGAGGCCGGTCGAAAGCACGGGGTTCGAAAGGTTATCTTTATTTCCTCGGGCGGGGCGATCTACGGCGAGGCCGACGAATATCCCACATCCGAGGCATATCCGCCCAAGCCCCTTTCGCCCTATGCAGTCTCCAAATACGCCTCGGAACACTATCTGGAATACTACCGTCACCAGTATGGGCTGGATTACACCACCCTGCGCTACGCCAATGTTTACGGCCCGCGCCAGGCGCCCCACGGAGAGGCGGGGGTGGTGGCCATCTTCATGAACAATCTCCTGCAAAAGAAAAAGTCCACCCTGAATCATTTCGCCGAGGACGAGGCCGGCATGGTGCGCGACTACTGTTATGTAAAGGACGTGGTCAAGGCCAATCTGGCCGCATTGGAAAAGGGATCAGGCGATTTTTTCAACATCGGGACCGGTATCGGCACAAAGACCCTGGACCTTTACCAAATCATATTTGAGGCCTTTCAGGAACAGATTCCCGCCATGCCCCAAGAGCTTAAGACGCCGGGCCGTCAATTGGCCAGGCCGGGCGATCTGCGCAGAAGCTGTCTGGTGGTTGAAAAGGCCGGCCTTATCCTCAACTGGAAACCGGAAACCACTCTGAAAGAGGGCATCCGCAAGACACTCGACTGGCGTTCCCGCCAGGTCTGAAGAGGACCTTTTTTGCCAGGCCCTTGACATTTAACCTGCCGATATTATGTTCTTCTGAATAATCGATCCAGCCCGGGCAACAAATATTTCGTGATGTTTCCTTTCAATTGACTCCGGGCGTCCACATGGTTCATCTGAACAATCGCTCCTTTTGCGCCGCCTCCACGGCCTCTGTGGTTTTTGAAGCCTTGGGAGGCCCCTCGCCGCCCGGAGAGGGTCTGCCAGGGAGCAATGAGAGTCAGGTAACGGCGTACCCACAGGCGATGAGACTATGGACGCAGGACGCAGGGGCAGAAGATGCAGGCCCCTCCTGAAAGGAGATTTTAGTGTGCAAGGCGGATGGCAATCTCGCCACGAGCATGTGTGTTTGTAAAACAATTCAATCTTGGGGAGGAAGAATAGAAAATGAAAGTGAGACCATTGCACGATCGGGTAATTGTCAAGAGGATGGAAGAGGAAGAAAAAACCAAGGGCGGCATTATCATTCCCGATACAGCCAAGGAAAAGCCGGTAGAGGGCAAGGTGATTGCGGTCGGCGACGGCAAGGTCGCAGACGACGGGAAGAAGATGCCCCTCGAGGTCAAGGAGGGGGACAGGGTCCTGTTTGGAAAATACGCCGGCACGGAGATCCAGATCGACGGTGAAGAGCACCTCATCATGAGAGAGGACGACATCATTGCCATTGTCGAGTAGATTCCGTTGGCGAGCTTTCCGTTGGCGAGCTTTCCGTTGATCATGCGAAACATTATTTAAGGAGGAGAACATAGAATGGCGAAAGAGATTAAATATGATGTCAAGGCCAGGGAATCTATTCTCTTAGGGATCGATACCCTTGCCAATGCGGTCAAGGTCACCTTGGGGCCCAAGGGGAGAAACGTAATCCTGGACAAGTCATTTGGCGCGCCCAATATCACCAAGGACGGCGTCACTGTTGCTAAAGAGATCGAACTGGAAGACAAATTTCAGAATATGGGGGCCCAGATGGTCAAGGAGGTGGCATCCAAAACCTCGGATGTTGCCGGCGACGGCACGACCACGGCAACCGTACTGGCCCAGTCTATTTACAGAGAAGGCTCCAAACTGGTTGCCGCGGGCGTGAATCCCATGGCCATCAAGCGGGGGATCGAAAAGGCCATAGAGGTTGCGGTAGAGGAATTGAAAAAGCTCTCCAAGCCCACCAAAGATCAGGAAGAAATCTCCCAGGTAGGCACCATCTCGGCCAATAACGACAGCACCATCGGCAACATCATTGCCGAGGCCATGAACAAGGTGGGCAAAGAGGGCGTCATCACCGTCGAGGAGGCCAAGAGCATGGAGACCACCCTCGAGGTGGTGGAAGGTATGCAGTTTGATCGCGGATATCTCTCGCCCTATTTTGTGACCGATGCTGAAAAAATGGAGGTCACCCTGAGCGAGGCCTATGTGCTCCTGAACGAGAAAAAAATCAGCTCCATGAAAGACCTCATCCCTATCCTGGAACAGATCGCCAAGATGGGCAAACCCCTTTTGATCGTTGCCGAAGATGTGGAGGGCGAGGCCCTGGCAACCCTGGTGGTCAACCGTCTCAGGGGCACACTTCAGGTAGCGGCGGTCAAGGCCCCGGGGTTTGGCGACAGAAGAAAGGCCATGCTGGAAGACATCGCCATCCTTACCGGAGGACGGGTAATCTCTGAAGACCTGGGTCTTAAGCTTGAAAACGTGACCCTCAATGACCTGGGAACCGCCAAGACCATCCGTATCGACAAAGACAACACCACCATCGTGGACGGCGGCGGCAATCGCAGCGATCTGGAAGGCAGGGTCAAACAGATTCGCGCCCAGATCGAGGAAACCACATCCGATTACGACCGGGAGAAGCTTCAGGAAAGACTGGCCAAGCTGATTGGCGGCGTGGCGGTCATCAATGTCGGCGCTGCCACAGAGATCGAGATGAAGGAGAAAAAGGCCAGGGTGGAGGATGCCCTGAATGCAACCCGGGCGGCCGTGGAAGAAGGTATCGTCCCGGGCGGCGGGGTGGCCTTGGTGCGCACCATCCCTGCCCTTGCCAACTTGAAGTTCGAGGGCGAAGAGCAGATGGGCGTCAATCTGGTGATGCGGGCACTCGAAGAACCAATCCGGCAGATTGTGAACAATGCAGGGGCCGAGGGTTCGGTGGTAGTGGAAAAGGTCAAGGCCGAAAAGGGTAGCTTCGGTTACAATGCCGACAGCAACAAATACGAAGATCTCATGAAGGCCGGCATTATCGATCCCACCAAGGTGACCCGGTTCGCGCTTCAGAATGCGGCATCGGTCTCTTCCC
>JAGHEC010000267.1 GCA_021159525.1 Deltaproteobacteria bacterium
ATGCGGAGGGGGCAAGTGTCCCCCGCAGATAAGTCACTCAAGAGACCAGCCCGGAGGCCCGGAGCGGAAGAAAAATCCTCCTGCCCCGGCACTACGTTCGCTGTTACCCCCCTAATTATTGAGCTGATACGCCGGCCATGAAAAACCCCGCCTCATATCCGCCTGGCCGCAATAACGCACGCCCACTCTTCCCGGTGCAGGATCTCCCGAACATGGAGGCCGTGCCTGACAAGGGAAGTATTCACCTCCCGGACCTGATTCTCCAAGACACCGGATAGGATGAGCCATGACTCGGAGGACATGAGTCCCGGGAAAAATGGAATCAACCTCAGAAGTTCTCCCAGGATCAGATTGGCGCACACAAGGGAAAAGGTCTCTCTCAATTCCTCAGCGGGCCTCAGGGAAAGCCGGATGGATGCGGAAACATCATTTAGCCGGATATTCCGCTCGGCCCAGCGGATGGCCTCCGGATTGATATCCAACCCCAGGGCCGCTTCCGCGCCCAACCTGACACCATAAATAGCGAGAATGCCGCTTCCTGTCCCCACATCCAGCAGGTTCCACGGGCTTCTCACCGGGACCCGCTCCATGGCCTCAAGGCACATCTGCGTGGTGGGGTGTTTACCGGTCCCAAATGCAGGTCCCGGATCCATGCGGATGACAGTATCGGCATCGCTTTTGAAGAGGGGGATCCAGGCAGGCAGGATAAGGAGGTTGGGCGTGGCCCGGACAGGCTGGAAAAATCGCCGCCAGTTGAGTTCCCAGGGCTGGTCTGCCACAAGGGTCAGTTGCAGTGCTGGTAGGGGCGCCTCGGGAAATATGGATTTCAGTTCCTGGAGGTACAGCTCAATGCGGGTCCTGATATCCTCCAGATCCTTATCCAAGGGGAGGTAGCCCCTCAATGTCCGGTCTGCAAAATCCCCGGATACCACCCCGGTACAGCCCAGATCAAATAGAAACGAACTCAAGGGGTCATGGAGAACAGGATCTGCCTGAAGGGAAATCTGAAGCCATTCGGGGTGCATGCTGTTTGAACAGCCCACGGCATCCTCCCGATATGCCCCCTGCCAGTCAGGCGGGGGGCATTACAGGATCAGGCCTTCTGGAACACGTAGTTCAACTGGCCGTTGGGAAGCCGATTGGTCCGGATGGTCATCTCCATGCCGACCCGGATCTCGTCCTCGGTTACATCGCCGGCAATACGGCCGAATACCTTGTAATCAGCATAGTCGAGAAGGGCGATGGCATAGGGAAGGTCTTCGCCAAAGCCGATGGGTGCAAATTCCAGATTGCTGTAGCTTACCAGTTTCCCCTTGCCCGATACGGGGAACCATTCCATGTCGCTGGAAAGGCAGGCATAACAATCGGCCCTGGGCGGGAAAAAGACTCTGCCGCACACCTTGCAGCGGGTCCCCATAACCTTGCCCTGATCCAGATAATCAATAAAGTCATTGACCTTGGTGATGGAGGTAAAACTTACCGTTCCGAACCGCTTGAATCGATCATCTACTTCTTTCTTTTGTTTGCCCATCTGTTACCTCCCCAAAATGGTGACGTTTCCATACAGACCCACGCCCCCGATATTATGGACCAACCCGATTTCCGGGTCTTTTACCTGCATGTCCCCTGCCTCGCCCCTGAGCTGAAGCACGATGGTCCGGATCTGGGACCCACCGGTCGCGCCAATAGGATGACCTTTCGAAAGAAGCCCCCCATCCACATTCACGGGGATGCTCCCTTCCTTGTAGGTCTCTTTGGACTTGATGAGGTCCTTTCCCTCCCCGCGTTTGGCAAAGCCCAGGTTTTCATATGCCATCATCTCAGCGATGGTAAAGCAGTCGTGCACCTCGGCCACATCAATCTCCTTGGGGGTCACCCCGGCCATTTTATAGGCCTGCTCCCCTGCCTCTTGAGCAACCGTCAATCCGGTAAACAGATCCCTTCCTGCCAGGTTCACGGCGGTTGATGCAGCCCCCAGACCAAGGATCCAGACCGGTTTTTTGGAGAAGGCCTTTGCCTTTTCCTCATTGGCGACGATCACGCAGGAACTGCCGTCCGCATTGGCGCAGCAGTCCCCCACCCTCAGGGGGCTTGCCACGGGATTGGACATGGGGCTCTCCGGATCCGAAAACATCTCAAATGTGACGGGTTTGCGATAGACGGCCTTTTCATTGATCTGACCATAGGTCGCCGCCTTTACCCGAATCAGAGCCAGGTCTTCAGGAGTGGTTCCGTACGCTGCCATGTGGGCCCTGGCATACATGGCGTAGTACGCAGGCATCATCGTGCCAAAGGGGCTCTCCCACTGGATATCTGCGCCCCGCCCCATACGTTCCTGGGACTCGGCAGACGAGATTTCGGACATCTTTTGAAATCCGATGACCGCCACTACGTCATGGAGCCCGGACTTCACCAGCGAATAGGCCACCCGCAAACCCATGCTGCTGGATGAACATAGGCTCTCCAAATAAAATGTCGGCTGAGGAACAAGCCCTAAATACTCTGCAAAGACCCCGGCCGGGGACCGCTGCTTGTCATATTCCGGGGCTGAGCAGACAATGGACGCGTCAATGTCTTTCACTGATATCTCCGCGTCCTGCATGGCCTCCCTAAACCCCTCAAAGGCCAGCTCCCGAATCGATCCGGGATATCCCCGCACAAAAGCGGACTGGCCCACCCCAATAATACCTACTTTTGCCATAATAACCTCCAGATTACTTGATTAACTGCCTGAAATTGAAGAACCCTGTAGATTCCTACAGGAAATCTCCCAAGTGCAACGAAATTTCACATTTTTTTATTTCGCTCGCTAACCCAGCCGCAAGCAGCGGGGAATGCGCTCGCTGAATACCTTCAAACTGGCCCTCATGTCAACCGGGACCAGCAGGGCTGCTAAACCACTCTGTTCCAGCCCCAAGGACAGACTTGGCCCGCCTTTGCCTTGCCCGTATTTTCATAAGGCCAGCTTAATGCCTTAAGTCAAGATTGTAATAGCTCAATGAACAGGGGCAGGAGGGTTTTTCTGAAGAGACCGGCCCGAAGGCCCGGAGCGGAAGAAATATCATCGTGCCCCGGCACTACGTTCACTGTTATCCCCCTGATTATTTAGCTGACACGTTGGGTCTTTCAAATTTCGGGGTTTTCGTTCAGCCACTAATTATTGAGCTGATACTCAGGATTCTGATATATAGAGAAAAAGACAGACGGGGTCAAGCGCAAAAACCCTGAAGCACAGGACAATCGCATGCAATAGCAACAAAGGATTGCATAAACTGTGAGCAGATATCGGGATGAGACCCATCACAGGAACATTGTTCTTACGCCATTTGGGAGCTGGCGCACAAAGGACTATGGATTGCCTGTCCGGCATGAATCACTGTCAACCGGATTCATTGGAAAGCACAACATCAGACATCACAGCAGGACGGGTGTCACTGGATAAAATATAATGTGTAACAGCTCAATATTTAGG
>JAGHEC010000130.1 GCA_021159525.1 Deltaproteobacteria bacterium
AAAGAAGGTCTGCTTCAACATCGGTGGAAAATGGTATTTCAGGATGGTTGATCCTGGCTGGAGAGCGCCGGGGAGACCACATAAGGCCAGAGGTCAGAAGTCAGAGGCCGGAAGACGGGAAACAGAGGTCAGTAATCGGAAGGCAAGACGGTGAACAGTAATGAGGAAACGGTTAACTGACGTGAAATACAGGCCAAATAGATCCAAGAGACCAAACACGGCCAAGTGGACTGTGATGGTTTACATGGCCGGGGACAACAACCTGGATCGGGCTGCTCTGAGAGACATTGCGGAGATGGCCAGGGTTGGTTCCTCGAACAAGATGAACGTCCTTGTTCAGCTGGATCGGGCAGATGATCTTCTGACACGAAGGTTGTTTATCACCAGGGGAGGCGGATACGGAAAAGACTGCATCAAGACCTTCGAAGAGACCAACACCGGAGATCCCAGGATCCTTGAGAATTTCGTCCTCTGGGCGATGGAGGAATACCCCGCAAAAAGATACCTCCTCATCCTCTGGAACCACGGCGGAGGATGGTGGGAGGATCCCAGGAGGAGCATCGCCTATGACGATTCCTCCGGTGGCGACGCCCTGGATAACCGGGAGCTGAAAAGTGTTCTTTCAAGCATCACCCAAAAAATCGGGAGACCTATAGACATTCTCGGCATGGATGCATGTCTCATGAACATGGTGGAGGTGGCCTATCAGCTAAAGGATTGTGTCCAGGTCATGGTGGGTTCTGAGGAAGAGGAGCCCTTTGACGGCTGGCCTTATGACCGAATCCTTGAGGTTATGAAAAACAGACCGGGGACCTGGCCCACTACCATAGGAAGGAAGATCGTCAGGGAATATATCAAGTCCTATCGAGGAAAAGGAGAAAATGTGACCCAGTCTGCACTGAATGTCGGCAGGCTGGACGATGTGGTCAAAAAACTGAATAACCTTTCCCGCGAACTTATTTCATCCCTGGAAGACAACGATGTTCTCAGGGCCATCACCTCCTCCCGGAGCGATGCGCCCAGGTTCTTCTATGACAACTACATCGACCTTTACCGATTCACTCAGTTGCTCAAAGCCAGGTGCAGCCGGCTGGAAATAAGGAAGAAGGCCGGAGAGCTGCTTCAGACCTTAAGACCCGGCCGGAATAAATTGATCCTGTATCAGCGTCACTCAGGAAAGAGGATGAGGCATACCCACGGCATGTCCATCTATTTTCCCCGAGGCCACATCAACTTCAAATATCGGGAGTTGGACTTTTATAAAGATTGCTGGTGGGGAGAATTTCTGGAAAAGAGATTGAGGATTAAGGCATTGGGAAATCCAAATGCTGAACTGAGGAGGTGTATGATAAATGACGGGAGAGAAAAACACCAGGGTAAATCCAGAGAACCAAGAAAACCGGGATGAAATAAACCCAGAAGCCGAAGATGCTTCAAAGACCAAAAAGGTTAAGAAGAGCAAGGCCGGCCATTATGGTCCGGGTTTTGCCGGGAATCCCTGGCGAGACAAGGCAGGCCGTTTCACAAATGAATCCCGCGATGCCGACGGAAAACCATACACGTAGGGATTATCTCTCACAGAGAACGCAGGGGGCAGAGTTTTTTTGACGGGATTTACAGGATATCAAGGATGACCAATGACAAACATCAACTTAGAATCCTGCATCATAGAGATCAAACAGGCCATAGCCCGTATTGAGGAGCAGATAAAGACTATCTTCAAAGTCATCACCGAACAGAAAGAGTATTCAGACAGGCTCCACAAGGAGCATTTTGACGACACAGAAGAGATAAGGAAGTCGATAACAGAAATCAACACGAGGGTCTCACAGCATGATGTTGAGTTAACTATCATAAAACAGACGATTGAAAGGCTTGTAAGTACCCTCGAAGATCAGACGAAGATCATCGCAAGAACAAAGGGTATCGCAATAGGCCTGGGAATGACAGGGGGGGCAATAGTCTCCATCCTGACCCTTTTGGCGCAGATCATCAGGTAGAAAGGAGGTGGAAAAAGAGATGGTCAATTCAGGAGCAAAAGTGGTCAGAAACAAGAGCGGTAATGAGTATCTGATCATCTGGGATTCCGGCGATGTGAGGGGTTTTACATCCGACGGTGAATACATATTCGGAGGTAACATTGCTTTCTCTATAACAGATGTGCAGACGATCGGTGATGTGATCCTCTTTATCGGTGTCGACAGCTATCGCAGCGTGAAAACAAATGGCTGGAACCCCGAAACCAGACAGTACGTAAGCGGATTTAACCGGTATGTTGACTAACTAACCAAGGGGGGCATGCCCCCCCATAGAAACAGAAAGGAGGTGGAAGCATATGTCCAGCAGGCAGGAACTCATTGACAAATTTGCCAAAAAAGCCAATCTGCCCAAGCGGAATGCCGGTATGTACTTAGGGATCCTCTTAGAAGTAATCCAGCTCATACTGGCAAGGACGGGGGAGGTCAAACTCCCCGGGTTTGGCACTTTTAAGACAAAGGCCGTGCCTCAGCGCAAGGGCGTCAATCCACTCACCGGGAAGAAAGTCACGTTTGCGCCCGGTGTGCGGGTGAGCTTCAAGCCGGGAAGGCCCATGAAAGACACTGTCGAAAAGGGCAGTTTCATCAAGAAAGCGCGTAACGGGTCCAAGTAGGCCACTCATT
>JAGHEC010000143.1 GCA_021159525.1 Deltaproteobacteria bacterium
AGGCTATGTTGCCCAAGAGATCATGCCCCTCGGATGGGTCCATCCCAACCCGGCCATCCTGAACAATCGGTGCTACACATTCCTGGCCAAGGGCGTGGCCTTTTCAGGGGCCCGTTGCCAGGACGACCGGGAAGACATTGAGGTTCTTCTGAGACCCCTGTCCGTCATTCCCGACCTGATCCGGGAGGGCGAGATCTCCCATTCCCTGGTGATAGCGGCCTTTTATCGTTATTTTGTGGAATATCAAAGGTATCACCTCAATAATCAGGGGGATAACAGCCAACGTACCACCGGGGCAGGATGATTTTTCTTGTGCTCCGGGCCTCCGGGCTGGTCTCTTCAGTGACTTATCTGCGGGGGACACCCGCCCCTTTGGCATTCTCGCATTCGTCGAGCTGCGGCTTCCCCCACTGATAAGTCAAGAATAGACGGCGCCCTCCCGGCAGTCGCGTCAAAAAAACCCTCCTGCCCCGGGTTATTGAGCTGTTACGTGAGGCGGACAATCGCAAATTTGACCAAAAATCACCCGTGAACGGTTACAATAATTGTACCTGAAGCGGGGATCATGGCGCCTTCCGGTAAAAAACATGAAAGACGGCCACGGCCCCGAGGCAGGCAATATGCCGGTGGAAAATTGCGGTTGTCAAAAGCGGGATTTGGGTGTAGAGTTGATTAACCAAGATCAAGTCATTTGATGCCGTGACGTTGTCTCTCCATGCTTGGCGTATGGGACGGACATCTGCAAAGGAGGAGGTGCATGCTGCTGATCCAAGGCCTGAGGGTCCAATTGGAAGACAAAGTCATCCTAGCCAATATCAATCTGGAGATCAAGCCCGGGGAGACGCATGTCCTTTTCGGTCCCAATGGTTCCGGAAAGACCTCGCTTCTCATGACCATTATGGGGTATCCGCAGTATGAGGTAGTGGAGGGAAGGATCCTGTTCAAGGGAGTGGATATCACCCATTTGCCCATTAACGAACGGGCCGGGCTGGGCATCGGCATGTCTTATCAGCGGCCGCCAACCATCAACGGTCTCAAGACGCGGCAGATGGTGCAGATATGCGCCGGAGATCGGACGGATGTGGAAGGCCTGGCACGCCGCGTCAATTTCGAGGAGTTTTTGGACCGGGACGTGAATGCTGGTTTTTCCGGGGGGGAAATCAAGCGGTCCGAGTTGCTCCAGCTCATGGCCCAGAAGCCGGACCTGTTCCTTTTTGACGAGCCGGAGTCGGGCGTGGATATGGAGAACATTGGGCTGGTGGGAAACACCATCGCGTCCCTTCTTCAAAAGGGGTATGCCCCTCACCTGGAAAACCAGGGCCGGTGCAAGATGGATTTGAGGCGCACGCGTACCAAGATGGGCCTGATTATCACCCATACGGGATATATTCTGGATTATGTTACGGCCGACAAGGGCCAGGTCCTGTTCAACGGAGTCTTGAGCTGTACCAATAATCCGCGGGAAATATTCAAACAGATCAGCAAGTGCGGTTACGGAGAGTGTGTCAGATGCCTGGCGGAACGGAGTTGAGGAAACAGGCCGAGACGGCCAGAGACAAAAAGGGTGCCATCGGTCCGGATGTGGACTTGAGCGCATTTGAAAAAGGGGTCGTCCCCCATGAATATCTCTCAGACAAGGGGATGGAGCAACTTCCCGATGAGGAGCAAGCCCGGCTTTTAATGTCGGGACTGGACATATCCAACAAGGGGAGGGGAGGGACTTTTCTTCAAAAGGATACTACGGTGATCCACTGCGCGAGCCACCAGGAGGGGATCGAGGTCCTTCCGATCCGGGAGGCCCTGGAAACAGAGGATTGGATAGGGGATTACTACTGGAAACTGATCCGGGTTGATACGGACAAATATACCGCGGCCGCTGAACTGGATCTTCATAACGGCTATGTGATCCGCGCCCTGCCCGGCGCCCGGGGCGTGTATCCGGTCCAGGCCGGTCTGTACCTGGACAAGGAGGGACTTCAACAAACGGTTCACAATATCATCATTGCAGAGGAGGATTCCGAACTTCATATTATCACCGGCTGCGCCACATCCCCGCACCTGAAAAAAGGCGCCCACCTGGGGATCTCGGAATTTTTTATAAAGAAGAATGCAACCGTAAGCTTTACCATGATTCACAACTGGGCCGAGGATATGGTGGTGAGGCCCCGATCCGCGGCCAGGGTGGAAGAGGGGGGGCTGTTCCTCAATAATTACATCTCCATGCAGCCTGCAAGGAGTCTTCAGATGTATCCGGTCACCCATCTGGCGGGAGAAGACGCAGTGGCCCGTTTTTACAGCATTATCGTGGGAAGTCCCGGCTCTAAATATGATGTGGGCAGTCGCATTTTTCTTGAAAAGCCGCACACTCGCGCCGAGATTGTGGCCAGGACCATCAGTAACGGGGGATGGATTGTCGCCAGGGGCCATCTCATTGGCGATGCCCCTGAGATCAAGGCGCATTTGGAGTGCAAGGGCCTCATTTTAAACGGCGGGGTCGTCCACGCGGTGCCGGAGTTGGAAGGACATGTAGACGGGGTGGAGATGTCCCATGAGGCGGCAGTGGGGAAGATCGCGGAGGAGGAGATCTCCTATCTCATGTCGAGAGGGCTGGATGAAGAGGCGGCTACCTCTACCATTGTGCGGGGTTTCCTGAATGTGGATATCCCAGGACTGCCCGAGCAATTGAGGGCCGAGATTGACAAGGCCATTGATACGGGAGACAGGAATATGCTGTAGCTATAGAAGGAAAAAGGACCAGAAGAACAAGGCTGGTCCCTGGCCCGGACCGATCACGGAAAAAAGGCCTGTACAGGTCCTGAACAGGCTGCCTTGGATATAGCCCTAATTTTTCAATGAGTTGCGCGAGGGCTGGTTTTGGACCCTGTGAATGCTTGCAATCCTCTCATTGCCGCAGAAGCGGGAGGAGGGAGAAGAGATTATCCCCGGCAAAGAGATGGGCGAGGTGAAACATAGGGCCGATCAGGATGCGGCTGAGGATGCCGGTGTGAGCGAAATTGTCCAGTAATATGATGCCGATAAGGACGAAAGGACCATATCGCGCGAATTCCCGGTACTTCTGACCTGCCCCGCGAGGCAGGATGTTTTCGAGGACGTGGGAGCCATCCAGGGGGGGCAGAGGGATAAGATTAAAAAGCCCGAGTCCGATGTTCATGAGAATCAGCCAGAGGAGCGCCTGGAGATAGATCTCAAGCGGGAGCATAAGAAAGCGGATGAGCAGCCCGGCTGCAAACGCCGCCAGGAGATTGGCAGCAGGCCCGGCAAGGGACATGATGATCACGTCCCTGCGTATGTTCTTAAAGTACCGGATATCCACAGGAACTGGCTTGGCCCATCCAAAATTGAAGAGAAACAGGCAGATAGCGCCAACGATGTCGATATGCATGAGGGGATTGACCGACAGCCTTCCCATGAGCTTGGCTGTGGGGTCTCCAAGGGCCAGTGCGGCCCTGCCGTGGGCATATTCGTGAATGGTGACGGCAAACAGAAGAACCGGGATCTTGATGATCCACTGGGCAATGTCAAAGGACATGGGCAAGCCTCTTTTTTCCGGTTTTGAACAGATAGGAAGCATAGCAGCAAACCGGACTTACAGCAAGAGAAAGTTAAAAAGCCTCTTGCAATGTCCCGGGGTTAAACCCTGGCGCTGTGCGGCATCCCGGATGCGGTTCGCTCTGGACTTCTTGTCTGCAACTTCTCTGCAACGTGCGAAGAAGTTTGCCTGTGGGGGTCACTGCCTCCCCTCCATGACGGGACAACAAAATGCGTACGCAGCGCTCGGCGACCGCCCCCTGACTCGTAATAGCCTTTATGCAAAGGCAGCAAAGGACTACCGTCTTATGAGAGTTTATCCTTGGGGCTGGGACAGAACGAATTCCAACGCCCTGCTGCCGTTCCCACGAGCTGTATACGGTTTTTGTCCCGCCCCCGGGCTGTATTCGGTTTTTCCCGCCCGCGCTATGGGGGTCACTGCCTCCCCTCCATGACGGGACAACAAAATGC
>JAGHEC010000220.1 GCA_021159525.1 Deltaproteobacteria bacterium
CATGAATATAGGCCTGGACCTGACCCTGGGAAGTGGCCCGCCCGCCCCGTTTTTTGGCCGTTGCAATCCCTTTTTTTCTCAAATAATCAATGGCCTTTTCGATATCGCCGTTGCATTCTGAAAGTGCTGCCTTGCAATCCATGATGCCAACGCCGGTCTTTTCCCTCAGTTCCTTGATGGTTGACGTCGATATGGTCAATTTGTCACCCCGCTTCCTGATCAATTCATAATCTTGATACGTGTCGTGCCCGGATCCACAGGACCCTATTTCTGTGCCGACACAACCTCTTTTTCCTTATCAGTCGCTTCCGTTGTTTCAGCAGACTCACCCTTGGGAAGCACAATGATCTCCGGCCCCCCTCCCGGCTCAGAGGCCGGGCCGGATGCCTCAGCGGCCTCTGCCTCTTCCTGCTCTTTTCTCCGGGCATCTTCCTCCCTCAGCCTCTGCTCCGCTATGTTGTGACCTTCAATGCAGGCATCTGCTATCTTGGAGCATATGAGCCGGATGGCGCGAATGGCGTCGTCGTTTCCCGGAATCAAAAAGTCAATTTCATCGGGATCGCAGTTCGAGTCCGCGATGGCAACCACAGGGATACCGAGTCTCCTGGCCTCCCTAACCGCGATCTTTTCCCTCTTGGGATCCACAACAAACACTGCACCGGGCAGTTCGTCCATATTTTTGATCCCGCCGAGATTTTTTTCGAGCTTGTAAAGCTCCTTGTCCATCTTGAGGATCTCTTTTTTGGTGTAGCGGTTAATCGACCCGTCCTCTTTCATCTTTTCCAGTTCTTTCAGGCGGGCGATGCTCTTCTTAATGGTTTGGAAATTGGTTAGGGTCCCCCCCAGCCACCGGTTGACCACATAGAACATCCCGCAGCGCTCGGCCTCTTCCACAATAGATTCGTGGGCCTGTTTCTTGGTACCGACAAAAAGGACCGAATATCCCTCCGACACGGTCCTCGCAATGAACTCATATGCAACCTTGATGAGCCGGACCGTCTTCTGCAGATCGATGATATGGATTCCGTTCCGCGCCCCAAAGATATAGGGCTTCATCTTGGGATTCCATCGCCTTGTCTGGTGGCCGAAGTGCACCCCGGACTCCAAAAGCTGTTTCATGTTGATGATCGCTGCCATTCATTCCTCCTTGATCGGGAGACCGTTACGGATCTCCATGCCGGTTTTTCCTCGGTTTGGCGCGTCTCTCCGCCGCAAGCCGGCAGAGCACCTGGCAAAAGTCCAAACCCGTGTTTTGGGTTCACTGACCATTGAACTCATCCGCCTTATCTGGTATCTTTTTCAAACAGGACCACACCAAGGTCGCCGGTTTGGAAGGTGACCTTCAGGGTCAATTCCTGGAAAAGACCGTATGGGGCTTTCAGCAGGAGACACCGGCAGGCGCCCGGTCAGGATCGGTCAATGAACACGCCCGGGCCAGAAAAGCCTCTGATTGGATGGGAGGCTTAAAATTTATAAATTGACATGTATAACAACGGCGATCTCAGTTTGCAAGAAAAAAATTGGTAACCGTTCACGGGGTCTTGAGATCTCCCTGATACACTGATATGCGAAAATCGCATCAGCTCAATAATTGGGGGGATAACAGCGACCGTACCACCGGGGCAGGAAGATTTTTCTTGTGCTCCGGGCCTCCGGGGTGAGCCGGGCGAAGAGAGCCAAGAAGAGACGGCGCCCTCCCGGCAGTCGCTTCAGAAAAACCGTCCTGCCCCGGGTTATTGAGCTGTTACGTGAGGCGGACAATCCCAAATTTGACCAAAAATCACCCGTGAACGCTTACAAAAAATAGAACAGACCCAAGGAGATCGACTCGAGGGATGGACGGGAGGAATCCGAACCCGTGATGTACAGCAGACAGCTTCTTGATGTGCGAAGGGCCCTGGATCAGGCCGAGGAGGAAAGACTTTCTCGTTGGGCCTGCCTCAGCCGGGATGCTGTCAGAAAACAACAGGATCCTGATATCGATCAGGGTCATCGACAGAATTTTTCCATTGATTCAGACCGCATACTTCATTCCCTGGCCTACTCCCGGTACATCGACAAAACCCAGGTCTTTTATCTTATTAAAAACGACCACATCACTCACAGGGTCCTTCACGTGCAGCTCGTGTCCAAGATCGGAAGGACGGTGGGCCGCCTGCTGCGTCTCAACGAGGACCTGATCGAGGCGATCGCCCTCGGACACGACATCGGCCATACGCCCTTCGGTCATGACGGTGAAAAATTCCTCTCTCATCTCTGTGAGTCCCACCAGATCGGGCGGTTTCTTCATAATATACAAGGGGTCCGCTTTCTCCAGGAAATCGAGAGGAAGGGAAAGGGCTGGAATCTGACATTGCAGGTTCTGGATGGAATCCTCTGTCACGATGGTGAGATCCATTCACAGTTCCTTGAACCAAAACACGAAAAAACCTTTGAGTTATTGTCTGGAGAAATGAATCAAAAAGCACGGGACCCTTCAATTGATCTGCGGCCCATGACCCTGGAAGGCTGTGTGGTCAGGATGGCCGATGCCATCAGCTATGTGGGACGCGACATTGAGGATGCCATCCGTTTGGGTCTGATCCACCGCGAAGACATCCCGGAAGACTGCCGGCAGGTCCTCGGGGACACCAATGGAACCATTGTATACACCCTTGTGGAGGATCTCATTGCCAACAGCCTGGGCAAACCCCGGCTCAGCTTCAGCAGTGATGTCGGGACGGCCCTGAAACGATTGAAGCGATTTAACGAGGAAGCCATTTACACGAATTCCCGGGTCAAGTCCCAGACGGAAAAGATCCAACTCATGTTTGAGCTTCTGTTCCGAAAATATCTCCAAGATCTTGAATCGCACAAGGCGACATCGGACATCTTCAGGGGATTTTTGGAGGGAATGTCCCAACAATATCTGGAACATACCGCGCCGGCCGCTATTGTGCGGGATTTTATCGCTGGCATGACCGACGACTATTTCCTGGGCCAGTGCCGAAAAGAGCTTATCCCGGAGATGGAACCCTCTTTCTCCCGATGAAACAGCCGGACATGGACCCCGTCATCCAGAGGCGTCTCCATTTTTTTATAAATTTTGTTGACAAAAGGAAAACGAAAGACTAATTATGAAACCGCATTGCAAAGCCCATTGTCACACAATGCGCAAGCACAAAACACGTGACTTGAATCATAAGAACATTCCTGTCTTTCACATAATGACTTTAAATAAAGAGTCTCTATTCAAATTCCATGAAAATAAGCAGCCGGTCGTTTTTGAATCCGCCTACGTGTAATACGGTGTCGTTGCCCTTGTCTGTGTTGGATATAATGTCAGCGGCATCCGCGAAACATAAGTTACGTTCCAAACTTTTTTGAAACTAAACGAACGCAGGACCGATTTTTTCATGGCCCTTTCCTATGGATGCTTTTGCAATGACGCGCTGTTGACGGGCACCGATCCGGGAATTTCATGAGCTGAATCGCCTCATGCGTGGATCAGGGTGTGGAGTGTGCCCACCGGCGTTTTCTGTAGGGGAAAAGCCGTACCCGGCATAATCCGCCGTGGGCCCCGAAACTCCGGCCGCAAAGACAAGACAGCGTCGGCAGTCCTTTTCAATTTATTAACTGAAGTTTCACCGAAATTGTGTCCAATAGAATCACGCAACGAGGCGCAGTAGCGTGTCCACGAAAGATTTTCGCGGGAGTTTGTCGTGTGTACGGCAAACGGCATCAAAATCATGTGCCAAGGCAGCCTTGGCAATGATATGTCTGAGATCGGAGAACGTAAGACTGTTGC
>JAGHEC010000366.1 GCA_021159525.1 Deltaproteobacteria bacterium
AGCCCCGTATTTTCGGCCAATTTTCGGCCCGTGGTCTCCAGGGGTCTGACCAGCCTCGGGACTGGTCACATCGAGCCACTCCTGGCTAAATCTGACCAGAGGCTCAGGACTGACGTTCACAGGCTTTCTTCCTGAAGGACTGCGATAAAAGGCTTATACCCGGACCGGTCTGCCTGCAATTTGCCTACCAGCGCTTCCGCAGCGCCACCTCTGCTGAAAAGGGTTCCCCCGGGATGGTGGTGTAGGTCCCGGGCATATCGTAATGCTTGTCGGTGAGATTTCGGATTGCAATCCGGAGATCCAGACCGGGGAGGCCTATGTCCCGGACCGTAGCCGTCAGGTCAAGAAGCCAGGCCCCGGGGACCGACGAGAAGCGATCCGCCCGGGGATAGATAAGCTGTGCGGACGAATGATACCCGAGTCTGGCAAAGAGGGAGACCCGTTCCACCGGGCGCCATGTGCCCATGAGGTTGAAAAGCCGCTTGGGGCCTGTATCGTACGGAAATCTGAGTTCCTCGTACACCGGCTCCGGGGTCCAGTACTTGACATACCTGTAGGTTTCATCCGGGCCGCTGTTGTTGAGCAGGGTCAGATTGGCGGCAAGGTCCAGGGATTTCAGAGGCGATATCCGACCCGTGGCCTCGACCCCGTAAATCCGCTGTTTGTTGGGTCTTGAAAGGCCTGCATAGACATCTTCCATCAGGTGATTTTTGAGTCTGCTGAAAAATCCGCACAGCCCCAGCTCTCCTGTTTGAGAGGGTTTCCATGCGGCCTGCAAATTGAGGGTCTGTATTTTTTCCAGTTCCGGCTTTTCCTGCCCAAGGAGCTGCCGTGCAAAGGGTGTTCGGTAGGCGGTCCCGTACAGGGCCTTTACCATCCATTCCTTTCCGGGGATCCAGACCGCTCCGGCATTGTAGCTGACCGCGTCTTTGTACTGATCGTGGTTGTCGCTGCGCATGCCGAGCAGCAGATTCACATCCCCTATCTTGTGCGTGTACTGCCCGAACAGGGACCGGAGACGGTCATCATAGTCCTCAAGAGAGCAAATCGGAAGAAAAACGGTTTTTTTCTGGGCGACATAGTCAGGGAAATAGCTCTGCCATACAGGGGCGTTCCGGATGTCCTTTTTTCGAAAAGACATTCCGCCCGTAAAAAGGCCTTTGCCTGCAAAAAACGAGCGGTCGTAGATGAGTTCGCCGTAAAAGGCCTCCTCTTTCTGTTCCAGGGTGCGGCCGATGATCCCATAATCCGTGTTAATCCAGGAGCAGGACCCCATAAAGCGGAGGGCCGAGGCGTGGTCCAGGTCCTTCTTGGCCTCCAGTTTGAGGTAGCCGAAAGGTCCGCTCCGTTCTTCAGGCCACGTCAATTTTTCCGGGTTGGTTTCAGTCGTCGGTCCGGTCATTGCGTACGGCTTCTTGTAATCCGAGATCAACCCGGATGCCGTAAACCAGTCCCGAAATGAAAACTGGCCCGAGGCCTCGATGTACCGGGATCGCTCCGGGGTCTTCCTGCCAAACCGATCCCCGTAGGGACAGGCCCGTTTTCCATCCCCCCAGAATCTCGCGATATTGCACGGGGTGTCGTCTTCCTGACCGCTGCGGCCGCTCAGGGACAGGAATGCGTCCCAATCCCCGGCGTCCTTTCCCATGTTGATATACACGGCGCCCTGATCCCCGGGTCCCCCATACAGGACGCCGGTTTCAACGCCATCCAGGTCTTTTCCGCTCATGGGCGTCACGTTGACAATGCCGGCAAACGCGTCCGGTCCCCAGAGGACCGATCCCGGGCCGCGGACAACCTCGATGCGCTTGACCGGGGCCAGAGAAAGCTGATGGTCCAGGAGCTGAAGCGATTTGGTTGCGTCCGAGCCCAGGGCGACCGTATCATACAGAAGGAGGGTGGAATCGGGGATGCCTCTCAAATACCCTTCTGATCCCCATTCCTTCCGGGCCATGTAGAAACCGGCGCTCATCCCAAGCGCCTGGCTGACGGTGCGGACGCCCCGTTCCCACATCTCTTCCCTCGTGATTACCTCGGCCACGGCCGGGGCCTTCCAGGCGCTCTCCTGCCGCCTCGAGGCAATGGAGAGGACCTCCACGTCCTCGCCCACGAACATGACGAGCGTATCGGTCCCTGTATGCCCACTGTCCCCGGCCCCGGCCGTCACAGGAAGGCCGAGGGCGGCAAAAATCAGGAAACCGAGCAACTCGATGGCGGCGGATCTTAAGCGCATGGTCTGTATGATCGGCTGTGGAAACTCAAAGCTGAAGGGAGAAACCGCATCTTCTCAACAAAATTCAACAGGCTCATCTTTATTATGCTCACACGGAGGCACAGAGCATCACGGAGTTTTTCACGCCTGATGCCGGCCGCCCTGCGCATCCCCCAAAAACACTTTGTGATCTCCGTGGCTTTGTGTGAGACTACCCCTGCACAGGGATTTTCCATTCATGCTGCAGGTGGAGGGCGCCCATCTCGTTCTGCCAGGCCTGGGACGGCTTGATGGAAAACCGGGCTGATTCCTTCGTATGATAA
>JAGHEC010000198.1 GCA_021159525.1 Deltaproteobacteria bacterium
CCTCAATAATTAGGGGGATAACTGCGAACCTAGTGCCGGGGCAGGCGCCGTTGTGCTGCAGTTGTTGTTATCTGCCCAACGTTCAACAGGCCATCTCCCCGAAATGCACAATTTCTCAATCAGCTGACGGTTTATTCCAAAGGAGTTGTTTATGAAAGACATTGTCATTGTCTCTGCATGCAGAACAGCAATCGGCGCATTTGGCGGGAGCCTCCGCGACGTGAATGCAGCTGTCCTCGGGAGCGTGGTTATGAAGGAGGCCATCAACCGGGCGGGGATAGCCCCCGATATGATCGATGACGTCCGCTTCGGCAACTGCGTTGAACCTGCGGACGCCCTCAATGTGGCCCGCGTGGCAGCCCTGATGGCCGGGATACCGGAACACGTCACCGCGGTCACCATCAATCGGGTCTGCACCAGCGCCATGGAGGCCGTGATCTCGGGAATGGCCATGATCCAGACAGGGATGGCCGAGATCATCCTGGCCGGGGGCACAGAGCACATGTCCGGCGTTGCCTATACCGTTCCCTCGGCCCGATGGGGGTGCAGGCTCCAGGACCAGGTATTTGTGGATACCTTGATCCATGCCCTCCATTGCGGCTCCCATCTCCTGCCTCATCCTGAAGAGGGTCCGGTAAAGGAGGGGATGCCTCTCGAGCTCTTCAAGGGAAAGCCCTACATCATGGGACACACTGCCGAATTTGTGGCCCAGATGTACAACATCACCCGCGAGGAGATGGACGAGGTGGCACTCAGGAGCCACAACAACGCGGAAAGGGCCACCCGGGAGGGTGATTTCAAGGCGGAAATCGTACCTGTGGAGGTGCCTCAGCGAAAAAAGCCGCCCCTCATATTTGACAAGGACGAACATTTCCGTCCCGGCCTGACCATGGACCAGTTAGCCAAGTTGCCCCCTGCCTTTATCCCCAAGATCGGCAAGGTCACAGCAGGGAATTCTTCCGGCATCAATGATGGGTCCAGCGCCATGGTCATTATGTCGGCAGACAAGGCCAAGGAGCTGGGTATTCAACCCATAGCAAGGATCCGGGCCACGGGCCGGGGGGCATGCCATCCATCGGTCATGGGCCTGAGCCCGGTTCCTGCGGTCCGAAATCTCCTGGATCGCCATCCGGACCTCAACCTGAAAGACTTTGAACTGATTGAGCTGAACGAGGCCTTTGCAGCCCAATACCTGGGATGCGAGAAGGAGCTGGGGCTGAACCGGGAAATCACCAATGTGAACGGCTCGGGGATCGGGCTGGGTCATCCAGTGGGATCGACCGGGGTGCGCATCATGGTCACCCTCCTCTACGCCATGAAGAAGAGGGGCAAAACCTTAGGTCTGGCCACCCTCTGCGGCGGCGGGGGCGTCTCCATGGCCTGCGCCCTCGAAATGATGTAACACCGTTTTAGGTTCTACCCCAATAACCCCTGGCCCGCATTGGAGACCCCCCAGCCGACCAGGGGCCCCCACCGAGGGTCACGGCCGGCGCATCGCATATGAACGACGAGCAGGACCGGGAAATTATCATTCGGATCCTCAAGGGCGACCGCCAGGCCTACGCCATCCTGGTGGACAGATACAAAGGCCCGGTATTTGATCTTGCCTACCGAATGACCGGCAACTGGCACGAGGCCGAAGAATTGTCCCAGGAGACCTTTGTAACGGTTTATGAAAGGCTCGGAGATTTTAACAAACACAAAAGGCTGTTTCCCTGGATCTATACCATTGCCCTCAACCTTGCCCGAAACCATCTGAAGAAACGCCGTCGCGAAGCACCCGAAAAACTCCCCCCGATCCACCCGGAACCCACCCGGGAAAAACCCCGCGACCCTGAACAAGACGCCATGGTTCAGGAACAGGTAAATATGCTGAATCAGCGCATGCTGCGCCTTCCCCCTGACCTGAGAGAGGCGGTGGTGTTGAGATGCTTCCACGATCTGCCATTCCAGGAGGTTTCCCAGATCCTGAATATCTCGCCGGCCGCAGCCAAGATGAGGGTCTACCGCGGTCTTGAAAAGCTGCGAGGCGGGTTGGGAGACCCGGGTGATCCAAAGGGCAGTTGAAATTGCAATTGATTTGTGACTTTTTCATGTGTGGATTGTATATGCAATAAAATGTTTTTTATGGCCTGTGCGAAAGGCATGAAATGGACGGTTATAAGCATATAATGGAGATCATCAAGACGGCGCCCCCGGTTTCGCCTCCTTCTGACTTCACGGACAGGGTGATGGCGCGAATCCGCACGCTCGATCCATCTCTGGAAGGCGAAGGAGTGGAACGTCGCTCTCAATGGTCTCCCAAAGGACTGGCCAGATCTCTCTTTGTCACACCCGCGACGGCGTCCGAATGTTCATTCTGCTTTATGATGGCAGCTTTTTTCTATCTCATACTGGGGATCGTTTTAGCGGCGGGATTGAGGGGTATGGGCGGGCATCTCCACCAAGGCTGGATCACGTATCAACCTGCAGCCTCATTTGCCGTGGCCTTCGGCCTCGGGGCACTGGGCCTCCTGGTGAGGAAGCAAAGCCTTCGGGCATTGAACATTGTCAGGCTGTGCGTTTTGATCTATTGCGGCCTTGTTCTTGTCATCGGCATGTTGCTTCAATTTCAAACCCAAGCAACGGCCCCGGCCAATTATCCGCTGTGGCTCGCTTTCCTGGCCGGGAGCATATTGATGGGCGCGTTTCTTGCCCTTGTTGTGCACAAATATCGCGGCATGCATATCAACACAGTCACCCACTGACAACCATGAGACGACACATAAAATTTATTGCGAGTCATCCTGAGGGATTCAGCGCCATTGAACTCATCGCGGTCCTGGTGATTATCGGCGTTGTGAGCGCGGTGGTTGTCCCGAAGATCGTGTCCTCTGTCACCGAAATAGATGTGATCGGCCAGGCTGCGGTTATCAAGAGCCGGCTCTATTATGCCCAGAGCCTTTCCATGAATTCGAGTTCGACATGGGGGATTTGTTGCGACGGCAGTCACTACTGGCTGTTCCGAAACGGCGACATTGACAACAAGGTGACGCTGCCCGGAGAGGATTCAGACACCGTAAGCCTTGCGGACAAGAATATCGCCATGCCGGCCTTTACGGTGTCTTTTGACGAGTGGGGGGCGCCCTACACTGACGCCTCGGCCGCCACGGCCCAGACAGAGGACAGGACCATCACCGTGTCTTCCTCTTCCGGAGGCGAGACCGAATCTATTGTAATTACGCGAAACACGGGATTTGTCTCATGATGAAAAAACCTTGCAGTCCATACAGTGAACAGGGCTTCACGCTCCTGGAGGTTGTGGTGAGCATCATGGTTGCCGCGATTTTGGGGACCCTGTTGTACCAGTATTCCCAGACCACACTGTCAAGCACTGCAGCCCCTGTCAACGAGCTGGAAAACATCCAGGATCTAAATGACGTCATGGAAAAGATTACCGCCGATTACTTTGCCGTGCTCACCGCCAATGCCGCAACCCCCGAAGAAGAAACAGGGTGGATCGGCGCCTTCGGGAGCGGCATGGCGACCAAATACAGGGACGAGGTGGACAGCATTGCGTATGAATCAGGTTGTTTTGTAGATTATGCATGGACCACCACGTGCCCATCGGGCACAAACACCATACAGATCCGATTGGTCAAGGGCAACCAGTCACTGGTATCCCTTTTTTCTGAATAGGGTCATGGCTCGCATGAACGGAAGTTCCTCTTCAAGCCAATCCGCAAAAATCCTGCTTTTGGCGTAACCGTTCACGGGGTCTTGAGATCTCCCTGATACACTGATATGAGAAAATCGCATCAGCTCAATAATTGGGGGGATAACAGCGAACGTACCACCGGGGCAGGAAGATTTTTCTTGTGCTCCGGGCCTCCGGGCTGCTCTCTTCAGTGACTTATCTGCGGGGGACACCCGCCTGCAAGGCCAATTGAGCGTTATTGCCAAGACTTTCGTCCCGTGGATCTGCGATGGCAGAAGGAAGTAACA
>JAGHEC010000172.1 GCA_021159525.1 Deltaproteobacteria bacterium
CCCATAGCGCGGCCGGGACAAAAACCGGTTACAGCTCGTGGGAACGGCAGGTGAGCGTTGGAATTCGTTCTGATCCAGCCCCAAGGACAAACTTTCATAAAGACGGTAGTCCTTTGCTGCCTTTCCATAAAGGCTGTTACGAGTATCGGGGCGGTCGGCGAGCGTCACGTATGCATTTTATTGTCCCGTCTTGGAGGGGAGGTAGTGACCCCCCTACCGCGGGCGGCAAGCAGAGACCCCCCATAGCGCGGCCGGGACAAAAACCGGTTACAGCTCGTGGGAACGGCAGGTGAGCGTTGGAATTCGTTCTGATCCAGCCCCAAGGACATACTCTCATAAGACGGTAGTCCTTGCCGCCTTTTCATAAAGGCTATTACGAGTCAGGGGGCGGCCGCCGAGCGGTACGTATGCATTTTGTTGTCCCGTCTTGGAGGGGAGGCAGTGACCCCCCTACCGCGGGCGGCAAGCAGAGACCCCCCGTCGCAGGCAGAAGCGCACATGATTCCACACCGGCCAACAGGGAACGCACAACGGTGCTCAAAACACCTGCAACCAGTTATCCCAATACAGTTCCCTGCTCTATGGGAAAGCCCCTGAGGAACTCGGACGCGGGCAACCTTCGCCGGCCCGGGGCTTGAAGTTCCCTGATTCGAACGATTCCTTCGCCTGTTTCCACCAGAAGCCCCCCGCCGGTGCAGCCTGCCACCCTGCCGGGCACGCCTCTTTTGTCAATGTTGGAATCGGGCGCCGCCGCAACCACTGCGGAAAAGAGCTTGACCTCCTTTTTGCCCACGAAACTTACTGCCCCGGGCCACGGGTCCAGGCCGCGAATCAGCGCCGCTATGGACCGGGCCGTCCGGGTCCATGGGACCACGGCCATGCCCCTGTCGATCTTGGGGGCATGGGTGGCCAGGGCGTTGTCCTGGGGCATTTCTACAAGGCGATGCTCCTTCAGGCCTTCCAATGCTTGTACTAAGACATCCCCTGACAAGCGCGACAGCCGGTCGTGCAGTTCGCCGGCCGTCTCTTCCGGACCAATGGGTACCGCCTTCTGCAATAAAATCGGACCAGTGTCAAGGCCTTGGTCCATACGCATGGCGGTCAGGCCTGTCTCACGTTCATCATTGATGACTGCCCACTGGATCGGCGCGGCCCCCCGGTACCGGGGGAGGAGGGATGCATGGATATTGAGCGCCCCCCAGCCGGGAATATCGAGCAAGCCTTTTTTCAGGATCTGTCCGAAGGCCACAACCACCAGGACATCCGGCCCCAGTTCCTGAATTGACCTGCAAAAATCCATTGCCGAGGCCTTTTGGGGTTGAAAGACAGGAAGCCCGAGGCGTTGAGCCTCGACCTTGACCGGCGGGGGGGCCGGCCTCCTGCCACGGCCCCTGGGACGGTCCGGCTGAGTCACAACCGCCCGGACCGCATAGCCGCATTCCACCAGTTTCTTCAGGGAAGGCACGGCATAGTCAGGGGTCCCCATAAAAACGATCTCAGGATCCGCAGGAAAGTTTGCCGCAGGGCGCCGGTTCATAGATCCTGAATCCCTCAACCCTTTTCCTCCTGTTGTTTCAGCATCTTCTTCAGCTTCTTTTTATAGAGCGCCCGTTTAAGGCCGCTGATATGATCGATAAACAGGGTCCCGTTCAGATGATCCACCTCGTGCTGAAGGCATACAGCCAACAGGTCCTCTGCCTCAATATCCAGTGGGTTGCCGTGTCGGTCAACCCCTTTCACCTTGACCTGTGCCTTGCGGACCACCTCGGCAGAAAAATCAGGGACGCTCAGGCAGGCCTCCTCCCACTTAATCTGAGATTCGCCCAGGACGATCTCGGGATTGATCAAGACTGCCGGATCCCTGCCTTTCTCCCTTGGTTGACGGTCAAACACGATAACCCTTTTCAGCACGCCCACCTGATTCGCGGCAAGCCCGATGCCGGGGGCTGCATACATGGTCTCGATCATCCAGTCGATGAGATGCTGCAAGTCTTCATCAATCTCCGTAATCGGCTCGGCAGGCGTCTTCAAAACCTGGTCCGGATAGGTGTAGATCTTCATTTCATGTTCCGTGTCTTCCATAAGACAACACAACCGCTCTGTTTCCACAAAATACGCAAAGAGGGCAAAAATCTGCCCCCTCCCTTGGATTCCTTGATGTTCATACTATAACATGAGACCGGAATAAATCAAGAAGCCGCGTTTGCAAAAACAATGCAACGCATTTTATCCCCTTGACTTTCCGGCGGCCTCTGTCTATCAAGGGGCATGTTGAAACGTATTGTGAAATTCATGTTCGAGATGGGAATGCTCAAGAGGAGTCCCCGCACCGGCTACCAGTTTCTGGGATCCGGAGGGGAGTCGGTGGCAGACCATTCATTCCGAACGGCCGTTATCGGATATGCGCTGGCCTCCATGAAGTCGAATGTGGACCGTGAAAAGGTGGTTCTCATGTGCCTGTTTCACGATTTCCCCGAGGCCAGGACCGGGGACCATAATTACGTAAACAAGAAGTATGTGGCCGTAGACGAAGCAAAGGCCGTCCGGGATCAGGTGGAGGGTCTACCGTTCGGGAATGAAATCTCACGCCTCATTCACGAATTCAATGCCCTGGAAACCGCGGAGGCCAGACTCGCCAAGGATGCAGACCAGCTCGATCTTATCCTGGAACTCAAGGAACAGCTCGACATCGGGAATGCTCAGGCAGGAGAGTGGCTCTCCTTTACCCTTCAGAGGATCCTGACCGAAAACGCAAGGCAGATGGCCCGGGAAATCATGGCCACACACAGAGATGCCTGGTGGTTTGACAAAAAGACAGACTGGTGGATCAACGGCCCCAAGAACCGCCCGCCTTCTGATGGCGGATATTGAGAACTCACTGCGGCTTTTGGTGTAACCGTTCACGGCTGATTTTTGGTCAAATTTGGGATTGTCCGCCTCACGTAACAGCTCAATAACCCGGGGCAGGAGGGTTTTTCTGACGCGACTGCCGGGAGGGCGCCGTCTCTTCTTCGCTCGCTTCGCTCGACTCAGA